>JAHWYA010000210.1 GCA_020028115.1 Anaeromyxobacter sp. | reverse complement strand
GAACGCTCCTCCGAAGGAGATGCGTCTCCTCCGAGACGGAGGTTTCCCGCGACGGCTGGCGGCCGAAGCCGCCACCCGCCGGTGTTTACACGCCCAGTCTCTTGAAGAAGTCGTTCCCCTTGTCGTCGACGAGGATGAAGGCCGGGAAGTCGACGACCTCGATCTTCCAGACCGCCTCCATGCCGAGCTCGGGGAAGTCGATGCACTCGACCTTCTTGATGTTCTCCTCCGCGAGGACCGCGGCGGGACCGCCGATCGACCCGAGGTAGAAGCCGCCGTACTTCTTGCACGCGTCGGTGACCTGCTGCGACCGGTTGCCCTTCGCGATCATCACCATCGACGCGCCCTTCGACTGGAGCAGGTCGACGTACGAGTCCATGCGGCCGGCGGTGGTCGGACCGAACGAGCCCGAGGCCTTGCCCTTCGGGGTCTTCGCCGGGCCGGCGTAGTAGATCGGGTACTTGAGGAGGTACTCGGGGACCGGCTTCCCGGCGTCGAGGATCTCCTTGAACTTCGCGTGCGCGATGTCGCGCCCGACCACGATCGTGCCGGTGAGGAGAAGCGGCGTCGAGACCGGGTGCTTCGAGAGCTCGGCCAGGATCTCCTTCATCGGCCGGTTGAGGTCGACGCGGACGCCGTGGGCGTGCTTCGCGCCGCCCTTGTACTGGGCGGGGATGAGCCGCTCGGGCGCGTGATCGAGCTCCTCGATGAACACGCCCTCCTTCGTGATCTTCGCCTTCACGTTCCGGTCGGCGGAGCAGGAGACGCCCATCGCGACCGGGCAGGACGCGCCGTGGCGCGGCAGCCGGACGACGCGGATGTCGTGCGCGAAGTACTTGCCGCCGAACTGCGCGCCGATGCCGAGCTTGTTCGCCGCCTCGAGGAGCTTCTGCTCGAGCTGGAGGTCGCGGAACGCGACGCCGTGCTCGTTCCCCTTCGTCGGGAGCCCGTCGAAGTACTTCGTCGAGGCGAGCTTCACGGTCTTGAGACAGGTCTCGGCGGAGGTGCCGCCGATCACCACCGCGATGTGGTACGGCGGGCAGGCGGCCGTGCCGAGGTACTTCATCTTGTCGACGAGGAACTTCTCGAGCGTCGCCGGGTTGAGGAGCGCCTTCGTCTCCTGCCACAGCATCGTCTTGTTGGCGGAGCCGCCGCCCTTCGCGACGAAGAGGAACTTGTACTCGCTGCCCTCGGCCGCATAGAGGTCGATCTGCGCCGGCAGGTTCGTGCCGGTGTTGACCTCCTGGTACATGTCGAGCGCGGCGGTCTGCGAGTAGCGCAGGTTCTCCCCCGTGTACGTCTGGAACACGCCCTCGGACAGGAACTGCTCGTCCTTCACGCCGGTCCAGACCTGCTGGCCCTTCTTGCCGACGATGGTGGCGGTGCCGGTGTCCTGGCAGATTGGCAGCTCGCCCTTGGCGGCGATCTCGGCGTTGCGGAGGAACGCGAGGGCGACGCCCTTGTCGTTCTGCGACGCCTCGGGGTCGGCGAGGATCTTCGCGACCTGCTCGTTGTGCGCCGGGCGCAGGAAGAACGAGCACTCGCGCATCGCCTCGCGGGCGACGCGGACGAGCGCCGACGGATCCACCTTCAGGATCTCCTTGCCGTCGAAGGTCGCGGTCGAGACCCCCTCCTTCGTCACGAGCCGGTACTTCGTGTCGTCCTTCGAGAGCGGGAAGGGATCCTGGTACTGGAACGCGGGCGTGGGCATGTCGGGCGCACTCCTCGTGGAAAGGTTCGTTGTTTCGGGGCGGACAGCAAACCACACCTCCCCTCGCCGGGTCGAGGCGCGGATCGGTCCAGAATCGCGGCTGCCGGCGGCGGACGTCCTGCCCCCGGTGCGCCCGCTCGCTCCCCGCCCGGGGCCTCCCCCGCGCGATCGGGCCCGTTAGACCCCTCGGACGGAGCTGCGACCAACCGCCACGCACGGAGGAGCGCCTCGATGAGCATCGACTTCCAGACCCTCGACCTGAAGGACGCGCTGGACCTCGCCATCTCCATCGAGGAGGAGGCGAAGGAGCGGTACGACGACTTCGTGCGGCAGGTCGGGAGCGCGCGCTACCCGGGCGACGCGGAGGACATGTTCCGGCTCATGGCGGGCTACGAGGCGAAGCACTGCGCGGAGCTGAACGCGCGCCGGCACGCGCTCTTCGGGGACGCGCCGCGGCGGGTGCGCAAGGAGCTGCTCGACGACGTCGAGGCGCCCGACCGCGGGAAGCCGCGGCCGTTCATGTCCGGCCGGCAGGCGATGGAGGTCGCGCTCGCCTCCGAGGAGAAGGCGCGCGACTTCTTCACCGGCGCGCTCGGCGCCGTGACGGACCCCAAGGTGAAGGACCTCTTCGCCGTGCTGCGCGACGAGGAGGAGGAGCACATCCGCCTCGTCCGCAGCCGCCTCGAGAGGCTCCCGCCCGGCCCCGACGTCGAGGAGGACGAGGCGGACGACCCGGGCTCCGATCCCGGCAACTAGCGCCGCGAGGTCGAGGCGTGGTCCGCGCGCGCGCCCGGGCGAGGACGAGGGAGGCGGAGGAGGTCCGCTGCGAGGCCTGCGGCGCGACCGTCCCCCGCCTCCAGGCCACCCGCTGCGCGACCTGCAAGCGGATGCTGTGCCGGCTCTGCGGAAGGTGGTACGGCCACTTCATGCTCGTCTGCGAGGACTGCCGGCCGGCGGAGTGGTGAGTGCGCACCCTCGCGACCGCGCTCTTCTACGCCTTCGCCGCGCTCGTCCTGTCGCTCACCTTCCCGGTGACGCTCGCGGTCCGGCTCGTCACGTGGCCGTTCGACCGGCAGCGGATGCTCGCGAGCCGCGCCCTCCGCGCGCTCGGCGAGCTCATCGTCACGCCGTTCCCGTACTGGAGCGTGACGGTGGAAGGGACGCTGCCCCCGCCGCCCGCCACGTTCGTCGTCGTCCCGAACCACCGCTCCGCCGTGGACGCGCTCGCCATCGCGCGGCTGCCGCGCGAGATGAAGTGGATCGGCAAGGAGGAGGCCTTCCGGATCCCGTGGCTCGGCTGGGCGTTCCACCTCGCCGGGCACGTCCCGGTGGACCGGGCGGACAAGGTGAGCGGCTCGTCCGCGCTCGCCCGGCTGCGGCGCTACCTCGACGCCGGGATCCCCGTCGGCCTGTTCGCCGAGGGGACGCGCAGCCGCGACGGCACGCTCCGGCCGTTCCGCGCCGGGCCCTTCAAGCTCGCGATCGACGCGGCGGTGCCCATCGTGCCCGTCGCCATCACCGGCGCGGGCGAGGCGATGCCCGCGGGCGGCGCGCGGATCAGGCCCGCGACGGTGCGCGTGCGCATCCTCGCGCCGATCCCGACGGCGGGGCTCGGCGCCGGCGACGTCGACCGGCTCCGGGAGGAGACGCGGGCGCGGATCGCGGCGGCGCTCGCTACGCCATCGGGTAGCGGTCGCCCTCGTGGATGACCTGCAGGAACGTCACGGAGCGGCGCGTCACCATCGCGTAGATGCAGCGGAAGTAGGTGCCGGGGCCCCACAGCCGGAGGATCGTGATGGAGTGCCGGAGCACGTCCCGGCCGGTGATGATTCCCTTCATTCCACCTCAGCCGCTCCCCCAGAAGGCGGCGGCATCTTACTCGCGCGCCAGGTCACAACGCCAGCGGCCTGCGCTACGCTGTCGAGCCGTGTCACGCCTCCGGGACCCCTCCGAGCACGTGTTCGAGCTCACCGGCTGCTTCGGGATCCGCCTCGACGAGCGGCGCGAGGGGGACCTCCAGGCGTTTTACGACCGGTGCCGCGACTACTTCGAGCTCGTGACCGGCCAGCCGCCCTCTCCGACGGAGGCGGCGGACCTCCTCGCCGCGCTCCCGAAGGGCAAGACGCGGGACGACAAGTTCGTCATCGGCCTCTTCGACGCGCCGGGGCACCTCGTGGGCGTGCTGGACGTCATCCGGGACTTCCCGAAACCGAGGGAGTGGTACCTCGGGCTCCTGCTCTTCGAGCCGACGCTGCGCGGCCAGAAGCTCGGCGACCGCGTCTACCACCGCCTCGAGGAGTGGGTCGCCGCCCAGGGCGGCAGCGCCGTCCACCTCATCGTCGAGGAGGTGAACCCCCGGGCGCTGCGGTTCTGGCAGCGGATGGGGTTCGAGGTCCGCGGGATGGGAAAGCGGACGCTGCGCGGGACGGAGAGCGTGTTCATCCGCATGACGCGCGAGCTCGCGCCGCGCCCGGAGCCGACGGGGACGTTCATCCCGAGCTGGCTGTCCGCCTGGCTGAAGGGCGGCGGCGCGGCGCGCGGCTGACGTGCGTCAGCGCGGCTCGTCCCCCGCGCGCCCGTACGCCTTCTCCGGATCGAGCCCGAGCCTGCGGAGCGTCTCGCGATCGGGGAACCTGATCGGCGAAATGTGGGCGCGACGGCGGGGACGTGCGGACGCCAGCCCTCTAGCGCCCGCAGGCCGGCCGGGCGGCGGCGCCCCTGGGGTCGAGCGTGACGGCCGCGTCGAACGCCTTCGACGCGTCGGCGCACTTGCCCTCCGCGGCGAACACCTCCGCCTCGAGCCGCCACGCGTCCCCCGAGGGCGCGGCGGCCATCGCCTTGCGCGCGGCGTCGTGCGCCTGCGCGTAGGCCTTCGCCTGCAGGAGCTTGCGGCCGAAGGACAGGTGCCGGTGGGCGACGCCGGCGGGGTCGTGGCCGGGGAGCGCCGACGTCGCCGGCCCGCGTCGACCGCCGCCTGGGCCGCCGCGGCCGAGTCCTCCGGCACGACGCCGACGATCCGGACGGGCTTGCCGGCGAGGCGAGGCGCGCAGGCGGCGAGCATCCGGACGGTCTCCTCCGACCGTTCCTGCCCGCCGCGGAAGAACAACACGGCGGTCGCGAGGGCCGCGCGGTCGACGACCGGAGCGGAGCCTGCGTCGGCCCTCCGGAGGGTCGCGTCGGGGAGGAGCTGTCCCGTCTCGATCGCCTCGGCCCGGGCGAGCATCGCACCGAGCGCGGCCGACGCGACGACAGCCATCAACCACGCGCGCTTCGCCGCCATGCTCCCTCCCGGAGCGGGACCTCGAACCCAGGCCCGCCCCGTGAGGATACAACGGACGCGGGTGCGTCCCGCGCGCTCGGGACGTTGCAGATTGTCGCACCCGACGTATACAAGAAGGGAAGCAAGCGAGAGGGTCTGCGATGCAAGAGGTGTGGATCAGGAACCGGGCGGATGGCGTGACCGAGCTCTCCCCGAAGCTCGCGCCGCTCGACGTCGGCGACCGCTGGCTCATCATCTCCACGGTCGTCATGTCGGCCGCCGGCTTCTTCATGGCGGGCGTCATGCCGGCGCCGATCCTCGCCACGGTCGTCCTGTCCTGCGTCGCGGGCGAGGTGGTCCTCGGCGCGAAGGCGATCGTCCTCGCGTTCCTCCGCCCGCTGGCGGAGGTCCACGACGTCCCGCGGTTCGACCGGCGCCGCGCGCGCTGACCCCCGCCTCGCCGCAGCCCACGCCCGGCGGCGTTCGTGGTAAACGCCGCGCGTGCAGCGCCCCGACGCCCGCCGCTCGCTCGCGCGCTTCGCGTGGCTCTCCATCGCCGCGGCGGTCGCGACCATCGCGCTGAAGACGCTCGCGTACCGGCTCACCGGCTCGGTCGGGCTGCTCTCCGACGCGCTCGAGTCGGTCGTGAACCTCGTGGCGGCGGCGTTCACGCTCGGCATGCTCGGCGTCGCCGCGCGTCCGCCGGACGAGGAGCACGCCTGGGGCTACGGCAAGGCCGAGTACTTCGCGAGCGGGGCCGAGGGCGTCCTGATCTTCGCCGCCGCGCTCGGGATCGGGTTCGCCGCCGTGCAGCGCCTCCTCGCGCCGCGGCCCCTCGAGAGCGTCGGCCTCGGGCTCGCGGTGTCGGTGGCCGCGTCGCTCGTGAACCTCGGCGTGGCGCGGGTCCTCCTCGCCGCCGCGCGGCGCCACCACTCGGTCGCGCTCGAGGCGGACGCGCACCACCTCATGACGGACGTCTGGACCTCGGCGGGCGTGCTCGCTGGGATCGGCGCCGTCTGGGTGACGGGCCTCGCGATCCTCGACCCCGTCATCGCGCTCGCCGTCGCGGCCCACATCGTCTGGACGGGGGTGACGCTCGTGCGGCGCTCCGCGCTCGGCCTGCTCGACCGCGCGCTCCCGGCCGCGGAGCAGGACGCGCTCTCGCGCGTGCTCGAGCGCCACTCCGGCGCGGAGGTCCTGTTCCACGCGGTCCGGACGCGCCAGGCCGGCGCGCGGCGGTTCGTGACGCTCCACGTCCTCGTCCCGGGCGACTGGTCGGTCCGGCGCGGTCACGCGCTGTGCGAGCAGGTGGAGCTCGAGATCGCGGCCGCCCTCCCGAACGCGACGGTCCTCACGCACCTCGAGGCGGTGGACGATCCCGCGTCGTTCCAGGATCAGGGGCTCGACCGGCACCCCCCTCGCGAGCCGGGCGCGCCCGGGTAGCCGCACCGCTCCGGGCGCGCCACGGCGCCCCAGCCCCGGACGCGGCGGGGACCTTTCGCGGG
>JAHWYA010000209.1 GCA_020028115.1 Anaeromyxobacter sp. | reverse complement strand
GACCAAGGACATGGATTCCTACGTCACCACCGACGTCGGCCAGCACCAGATGTTGGCGGCGCAGTACTACCGCTTCGAGGCGCCCAACCGCGTGCTCCTCTCCTGGGAGTCCCCCTGATCCCGGACGCCGCTCCGCCGACGATCGACGAGGTGCTCGGGGAAGGCGGCCGCCTCGCGCGCGCGCTGCCCGGCTACGAGCACCGCGCGGACCAGCTCGCGATGGCGCACGCCGTCGAGCAGGCCCTCTCGCGGCGCGCCTACCTCGTCGCCGAGGCGGGCACCGGCACCGGGAAGACCCTCGCCTACCTCGTGCCGGCGGTCCTCTCGCACCGGCGCGTCATCGTCTCGACCGCGACGAAGACGCTGCAGGAGCAGATCTGGCAGAAGGACCTGCCGCTCCTCCGGGACGCGTGCGGCCTCGTGTTCCGCGCCGCGTACCTGAAGGGCCGCTCGAACTACTACTGCCTGGCGCGCGCGGCCGAGTTCGCCCGGGCGCCGACGTTCGCCGTGCGCGAGGAGGCCGCCCTCTGGCCGCGCATCGAGGCGTGGGCCCAGGAGACGGCGACGGGGGACCGGAGCGAGCTCGACCTGCCCGACCAGCTCCTCACCTGGAAGGACCTCTCCGCGACGAGCGACAGCTGCACCGGGCGCGAGTGCGCGTTCTACGAGGAGTGCTTCGTCACGCGGGCGCGCGCCGAGGCGGCCGAGGCGGACGTGCTGCTCGTGAACCACCACCTCTTCTTCGCCGACCTCGCGATGCGCTCGCGGGCCGGCGTCGAGATCCTGCCCGAGCACGACGTCGTCGTCTTCGACGAGGCCCACGCGCTCGAGGAGGTCGCGACCGAGTACTTCGGCCTCCAGGTCTCGTCGTACCGCCTCGAGGAGCTCGCGCGCGACGCCGCGCGCGGCGTCGCCGACCGGCCCGACCTCGTGTCCTTCATGAAGTCCGCGACGTCCGAGCTGCGCAAGGCGGGCGAGCGGTTCTTCCAGGGCGTCGCCGATGGAATGCGCGCAGCAGGACGCACGGGCGAGCGCAGGGGCGGGCGGATGAGCCCGCCCCGGAGCGAAGCGCGAACCCGAGCACTCCCCCATGACGACGTCCGGGCGCCGCTCACCGACGAGATCCTCGCGCCGCTCGGCCTCGACCAGGACCGGCTCGACGCGGCGCTCCACGCGCTGCGCGACCTCCTCTCCGACGCCGACGCGCCCCAGCTCGCGCAGCTCGCCCGCCGCGCGGGGGAGCTCCGCGTCGAGCTCGCCGCCGTGACGGCGATGAAGGAGCCCTCGCGCGTCTACTTCGCGGAGACGCGCGGCCGCGGCGTGTTCCTGCGCGCGGCGCCCATCGACGTCGCGGAGGAGCTGCAGGAGCGCCTGTACCGCCGCACCGACACGGTCGTCTTCACGAGCGCCACGCTCGCCGCGCAGGGCCGGTTCGACTACTTCCGCCGCACGGTGGGGCTCGCGCCCGAGTTCGACGTCGGCGAGCTCCGGTTCGAGGGGCCCTTCGACTTCGCGCGCCAGGCGGCGCTCGTGTCGCCCGAGGGGATGCCGGAGCCGAACGACCCGTCGTTCGTCGAGCGGGCGGCGGTCGTCATCCGGGACCTCACGGAGGTGACCGGCGGCCGCGCCTTCGTGCTCTGCACCTCGACGCGCAACATGAACGCGCTCCACCGGGCCTCGCGCGACCTGCCCTACCGGATCCTCCTCCAGGGGGAGCGCCCGAAGGGGCGGCTCCTCGAGCTGTTCCGGGCGGAGCCGTCGGTGCTCTTCGCGACGGCGTCGTTCTGGGAGGGCGTGGACGTGCCCGGCGAGGCCCTGTCCCTCGTCGTGATCGACCGGCTCCCCTTCGCGCCGCCGGGCGATCCCGTCGTCGCGGCGAAGCTCCGGGCGGTCGAGGCGCAGGGGGGCGACGGGTTCTCGGAGCTTCAAGTTCCGGCCGCGGCTCTCGCGCTCCGGCAGGGGTTCGGGCGGCTCGTGCGGACGAGGCAGGACCGCGGCCTCGTCGCGGTCCTCGACCGGCGGCTCGTGACGAAGGGCTACGGCCGCGCGTTCCTCGCGACGCTGCCACGCTGCCCCCTGCTGCGGACGGTCGCCGACGCGCGCCGCTGGTGGGAGCGGGACCCCTAGGCGACTCCGGACTCGCGCCGCGGCTCGGCGGCCTGATCGACCTCGACGACCGGGAGCCGGACCGTGAAGGTCGAGCCCGTCCCGAGCTCGCTCGCCACGTCGATCGAGCCGCCGTGGGCGAGCACGATCTTCCGCGCGAGCGACAGGCCGAGCCCGGTGCCCTCGCCGGCCGCCTTCGTCGTGAAGAAGGGCTCGAAGAGCCGCTTCATGTGCGTGTGGGAGATGCCGCGGCCCGTGTCGGCGACCCGCACCACCGCGCTCGACGCCTCGCGGAAGAGCTCGATCGAGACCTGGTTCGGGCGCCCCTCCTCCCGGGCCTGCACCGCGTTGACGACGAGGTTCAGCACGACGTCGACGAGCTCGCCGCGGTGGCCGAGGACGTGGAGCGGGCCGCGGACGTCCACGCGCGCCGCGGCCGCGCGGAGCTCCGCCGCCGCGGTCCGCACCACCGTCTGCACGACCTCGGCGAGATCCACCTGGACCGCCGGCTCTCCCGCCTGGTCGCGGCGCGCCAGCGAGCGGAGGTTCGCGACGATGTGGCGCACCCGCTCCATGCCCTGGAGGCTCTCGGCGATCGAGCTCGCCGCCTCGCGCCGCGCGAAGGCGACGTCGGAGCGGGCGAGGAGCGCGCGCATCCGGTCGGCGAGCCCGGCCTGGAGCGCGACCTCGGTCATCTCGGCGATCGCGGCCTCGTAGGCCGCGACGTACCGCTTCAGCTCGGTGAGGTTCGAGGTGACGAAGGCCGTCGGGTTGTTGATCTCGTGGGCGACGCCCGACGCGAGGACGCCCACCGCGGCGAGCTTGTCCGCCTGGACGAGGCGCGCGTAGAGCCGCCGCTGCTCGCCGACGTCGCGCGCCACGTGGACGACGCGGTCGCCGGTGCGCGTCGACGTGACCTCGAAGAGCGTGTCGAAGAGCGGGTCCTCGATCTCCCGGATCCCGTCCCCGCCCGGCGCGGACCACCACCGCTCCGGGTGGCCGGAGAGGAGCTCGGACAGCGGCCGCCCGGCGAGCTCGTGCGGCCTGACCCCGAGCACCTTCGCGAAGGCGCGGTTGCCGCGGACCACCCGGCCCTCGGCGTCGGTGACGAACACCATCTCGTGGAGCCCGTCGAACGCGGCCTCCCACTCGCCCCGCGCGCGCTCGAGGTCCCGCGACGCGCCGCGAAGCGCGACGGCCGCGGCCTCGCGGGTCGAGTGGAGGTACCCGGCGATCACCGAGACGGTGGTGATGATCCCGGCCTCCATCACCCAGCGCGCCACCACCGTCTGGTCGACGAGGGCCGGATCGAACCCCATCGAGGCCGCGTCCGCGACGATGAGGGCGGAGACCGCCCACACGCCGACGACCGCCACCTCGCCCGTGCGCGGGAGCACGACCGCGGCCCCGACGACGCCGACGAGCACGCCCCAGCGGAGGGCGTTCGTGGGGTCGCCGTGCAGGAAGACCACGACGAGCGGGACGGCGGTGACGAGCGCGGACTCGAAGCGGGCCCAGCGGAGCAGCGCCGCGACGTTCTGCCTGCGCGCGAGGAGGTGCGAGTAGAGCCCGTTCGCGACGAGGAGGACGGCGCCGACGACGAGCGCGCTCCACGGGGCGCTCCGGTGGACGAGCAGGCCGTAGGCGAGGTCGACGGCGACGAAGACCGGGACGATGAGCCAGCGCAGCCGGAGCAGCCACTGGAGCCGCTCCGCGACCTCGCCCTCGCCGATCTCCTCGGATCGCGCTGCGACCTGCCGATCCATCGTCCCGAGCGCCCTCGCTCCCCCGAACCGGAAGTCTACGCGATCGCCCTCGACGGGACCAACCGGCGGCGGGCGATCCCGCGGCCGAATTGCGATACCATGGCGGCTCCGGAGGAGAGCCGCCGGCGCGCCCATGGTCCAGGTCAACGCAGAGACACGCGAGGTCGCCGTCAAGGTCGTCTATTACGGCCCCGCGCTCTCGGGGAAGACGACGAACCTCCAGGCGCTCTTCCAGAAGATCGACCCGAAGGTCCGCGGGCGTCTCATGACGCTCGACACGAAGGACGACCGCACGCTGTTCTTCGACATGATGCCCGTCTTCTTCCGCACGCAGGCGGGCGTGAAGGTGAAGCTCAAGCTCTACACGGTCCCCGGCCAGGTGATGCACGAGTCCACCCGGCGGATCGTCCTCCAGGGCACCGACGCGGTCGTCTTCGTCGCCGACTCGCGCCGCAGCGAGGCCGCGTCGACGCTCGCGTACTGGAACAACATGCTGAAGAACCTGGAGGCGAACGGGCTCGACTACCGGACCCTGCCCATCGTCATCCAGCTGAACAAGCGCGACCTCGAGGACGCCCGCGGCGACGGCGAGCTCGGCGACCTGCGCGCGATCATCCAGCCCCCCATCGTCCCCGCGGTCGCGATCCGCGGCGAGGGCGTCGTCGAGACGCTCCACGCGCTCCTCCAGCTCTGCTATCGGACCCTCGACCGCTCGGTCGGGCTCGAGTCGAAGTGGCGCATCTCGGAGCGCGAGTTCCTGGACAAGGTCTTCGCGCACGTGGACGTGCGCGGGACCGGGATCTCGCCCGCGGGGGGCCCCCCGCGATGAGCCTCCCCGCCTCCTTCCTGCAGCAGCGGATCCCGCTCGCGGACCTGCTCGACCTGAAGGCGTTCGAGGAGGTCTGCCGCTCCTTCGCGGAGCTCTACCGCATCGGCCTCAAGGTGTTCGACGAGACCGGCAACAAGCTCGTCGACGTGAAGGTCGGAAACGCCGACTTCTGCGGCTACATCTGGACGAAGCCGGCGGGCCGCGAGCAGTGCATCGCGACG
>JAHWYA010000208.1 GCA_020028115.1 Anaeromyxobacter sp. | reverse complement strand
GCCCGCCGGCCGGAAGTAGTCGCGCGCGAGCGCCCCCGTGCTCGGGACCGCCTCGGCGGGCTGTCCGGTGGACACGTCCGGGCGCGCGAGCGCGGCCGCCGCGTCGATGAAGAGGGACGCGGGCTCGCGCTCGGTGCGGGCGAGGTCCACGCGCGGCGCGGAGAGCGCGATCGCGTCGCGCGCTCCGGCGATCGCGCCGAGGAGCCCGTGCACCTGCGCGGCGACGCGGTCCTCCGCGCGCGTCAGGACGCGGCCCGGCACGGCGCGCTCGAGCGCGTCGCGGAGCCGTTCCGGCAGGACCGGATCCTCGCGGGGTTGCGACGGGAGGACGCCCTCGCAGAGGCCGACGACGCGCACCGCGCCGAACGCCAGCCCGGCCGCGCCCTGGACCGTGCCGACGTACACGGCGGGGTCGCCGAAGCGCCCGTGCGGAACCCGGAGCGACAGGAGGTGGTCCTCGACGACCGCGAGCGCGTCCTCTCCGGCGAGCGTCGCGCCGATCGCGCTCGCGCACGCGGGCGCGAGCGACTCGGCGAGCCGGGCGCCGAGCGCCGCGCCCTCACCGGGCAGGAGCAGGTGGTCCTCGACGAGCTTCGCGAGGGCGTCCCACAGCGCCGCGAGCGGTGCCCCCTCGACCACCGCGCGCGCGACGCCCACGAGCGCGTCGAGCGCCGGGCGAACCGCGCGGACGCTCCGGAGCGTGCGCTCGAGCCGCCGGAGCTCGCGGGCGGCAGAGTCCTCGTCCGCCCGGGCGTGCCGGAGCGCAACCTCGAGCTCCGCGACCCGCGCCGCGGCGCGCGTGGACCACTCGAGCGCACCCTCGGGGTGCGCGGCGTTGCCTCCGGCAGTACCGAGGCCGTAGGCGAGCTCCATCCCCTCGCCGTGCGAGAGATGCGAGCGGTCCGGATCGCCGTCGAGACGGAGCGCCGGGAGCACCGGTGCGAGCGTGTCGGCGGAGAGGTGGGACGCGAGCGCGCGGAGGACGCTCAGGATCCGCGCCCCCGCGGTCTCGGTGACCGCGGGCAGGCCGCCCGCGACGTACACGGGCAGCGGACCGCCCTCGAACGGCAGGCGGACGAGGCGGTCCGCAACGAGCTGGGCGAGCGGGTCCTGCGCCGGGACGAGGACGGCGATCTCCTCGAGCGGGCGCCTCGCCTCGAGGACCTGGCGCGCGACCCAGGTGGCGGTCGCCTCGAGCTCGGCCTCGACGCCCGCGTGCTCCTCGAGCTCGGCCGTGCCGTCGGGGCCCTTGCTGCGCGGGCGCGCGGGATCGGCGAGCACCTTCGAGTCCGCGAACAGGAAGGAGGCGAGGAGGTCGCGCTCGGTGACGGCACGCGTCGAAGGGCGAACGGTCGCCTTCGCCTCGAGCGCGCGCGCCGCGTCGACACCGTAGAGCCTCGTCACCCGCTCGAGGAATCGCTCGCTGGCGGGCCGCACGACCGGGAGCGCGAGCATGGCGCCCGGGATCGCGGCGAGAAACCCGGCGAGGGCGGAGTCCTCGTGCCCCGTGGCGATGGCGAGCGCCGCGCCATCGAACGGCCACGCGCGCGGATCGCGGGACAGCAGGGTGGTCGCCTCGCGGTACACGCGCGCCGCGGAGAAGGACGAGCCGGCCTCGGCGGCGACCCGGGACCAGAGGAGCGCCACGTCACGCGGGTGGGCCGTGTCGGAAGGGAGGTCGGCGGGCGACAGCCCCGCTGCCTCGAGCTCGCCGATCGCGGCGGCGAAGGCGCCGTCCCACCCGCGGGTCGTCTGGAGGAGGTCGAGGTCGAAGTGCTCGACGGGCAGGTCCTCGCGGAAGAGCGCGAGGAGCCGCGCCGGACGGAGGCGCTCCTCGCCGGGCGAGAAGGCGACGCCGGCGACGTACAGGACCTCCATCGCCGCGGTGAGCGGACCGATGAAGCGCGTCCCGGCGAGCGCGGCGTCCTGCCCAGCGCGGACGAGCGCGCGCCGGAGCGCGTGGGCGTGGCGCTCGGACGGAACGAGCACCGTCCTCGTCGGGAGCGGGCCCGGCACCGGGAGCGCCGCGACCGCGCCCGGGAGCGCGTCGGCGGAGTCGAGGAGGATGACCTTCAACGTGACCTCGCCGAGATGGTACCGGGGCGGCGGACACGAATCGTCTCATGTCGAGCGGCGTCCGTCCCGCGTCCCGGCGCGCGGGCTACCGTGGCCCGGGTCGGGGGGCTGCCATTGCGAGCGAGCCGTGCGACGCCCGCTCGACCGTGTCGAGCAGACGCGCGAGGTCCACGGGCTTGCGCAGCCCCTCGAGCCCGAGGGCGGCAGCCTTCGACTCGGCGCGGACGTCGCCGGACAGGATCACGACCGGGATGTCGCGCAGGGCAGGATCGCGCTCCTGCTCCGCGCGGAACTCCAGGCCATTCATGCGCGGCATCATGAGGTCGAGGATGATGAGCGACGGGCGCGCGCCGCCGCGGAGCTTCGCGAGCGCGTCGACGCCGTCGCGGGCCGTGATCACCGCGTAGCCGTTCAGCTCGAGGATCGTCTGGACGACGTCGCAGATGTCCGCGTCGTCGTCGACCACGAGCACGAAACCTGCCACCGCCTCGGCCATGACCCTGCCCCGTGTTGCCTTCGTCGGCCAGCCGCCGATCGCGCCTCTGATCGGTCGCTGAGCGGGCGCGGGTGTCCCCCGCACGGCGGAACATTATGTGAGCCGCGATGCGTCGCGAGCCCAAGTACACGGTCACCGAGACCCTGTACGAGCGGGGCGGCACCGCCCTGTATCGCGCGATCGGAACCGCGGACCACGTCCGCGTGATCCTGAAGGTGCTCGAACCCGGCCGGACTGGCCCGAAGGCGCTCGAGCATCAGCGGCGCGAGTTCGAGCTCGGCAAGTCGCTCCACCTGTCGACCGTCGTGAGGTCGCTCGCGCTCGAGACCCACGAGGGGATGCCCGCGCTGGTGCTCGAGGACTTCGGCGGCGAGCCGCTCCACCGCACATTTCCGGGGCCCGTCCCGGTCGAGACGTTCCTCGAGCTCGCGACCCGGATCGCAGGCGCGGTCGCGGATCTCCACCGGGACGGCCTCGTGCACAGGGACCTCAAGCCCGAGAACATCCTCGTCCTCCCCTCCACGCTCGAGGTGAAGCTCGCGGATCTCGGGTTCGCGACGCGCCTCCCGCGCGAGGTGCAGCCGTCGCGACCGCCGGAGCTCATCGAGGGATCGCTTCCGTACCTCTCTCCCGAGCAGACGGGGCGCATGAACCGCGCCGTGGACGCGAGATCGGACCTCTACGCGCTCGGCGTCACCTTCTTCCAGCTCCTCACGGGGCGGCTGCCATTCGACGCCCGGGATCCGCTCGAGTGGATCCACTGCCACGTCGCCCGCTCGCCGCCATCGCCCTCCCAGCTCGAGCCGTCCGTGCCGGAGGCCGTCGCCGCGATCGTGCTGAAGCTCCTCGCCAAGATGGCGGAGGATCGCTACCAGACCGCGCGCGGGCTGCAGCGCGACCTCGAGCGCTGCCGGAGGGAGTGGCTCGCGCGGGGCGCGATCGCGCAGTTCCCGCTCGGGGCGCGCGACGTCCCCGACCGCCTGCAGCTGCCGCAGCTTCTCTACGGGCGCGCCACGGAGGTCGCGGCTCTCGCTGGCGCGTTCGAGCGCGTCGCCCGGACCGGCGCTTCCGAGGTCGTGCTCGTCTCGGGGTACGCCGGGATCGGAAAGTCGTCGCTCGTCCGCGAGCTGCAGAAGACGATCCTCCCCGAGCGAGGGCCGTTCGCGGCCGGCAAGTCCGATCCGCATGACTGCGAGGTGCCGTACTCGACGCTCGTCCAGGCGTTCCGCGAGCTCGTGCTCGACGTCATCGCGCGGGGGGAGGAGCAGGTCGCCGAGTGGCGGCGGCGCCTCGAGGCGGCCCTCGGCCCCACCGCGCAGCTCGTGGTGGACGTGATCCCGGTCCTCGAGCTCGTCATCGGCCGGCAGCCGCCTCTGCCGCCGCTGCCGCCGGCGGAGGCGCGCGACCGTTTCGGTACCGTCTTCCGGCGCTTCATCGGCGCGTTCGCGCGGCCGGGGCATCCGCTCACGCTCGCGCTCGACGATCTCCAGTGGATGGACGCCGCGAGCCTCGCGGTGCTCGAGGACCTCGTGACGCGCCCGGACTCGCCGCGCTGGCTCCTCGTGGTCGGGTCGTTCCGCGACAACGAGGTCGGACCCTCGCACCGCGTGCGCGCGCTCCTCGCGGCCCGTGGCGGGGGGGCGAACGTCTCGGAGATCTTGCTCGGGCCGCTCACGGTCGGGGACCTCACCACCCTCGTCGCCGACGCGCTCCACTGCCGGCCGGAGCAGGCGGCGCCCCTGGCCGAGCTCGTCCGCGCGAAGACGGGCGCGAACCCGTTCTTCGCGATCCAGTTCCTCGCCACGCTCCAGGAGGAGCGCCTCGTCGAGTACGACGAGCAGGAGGAGAGGTGGCGCTGGGATCTCGAGCACATCCAGGCGAGGGGTTTCACCGACAACGTGGTGGAGCTCATGGTCGCGAAGGTCCGGCGCCTGCCAGCCGCCACCCAGGAGGCGCTCGAGCTCGTGGCGTGCCTCGGGACGAGCGCGTCCGTCGACGCGGTCGCGGCGGCCCTCGACTGCCCCGAGGCGGAGACGGACGAGGCCCTGTGGGGCTCGCTGCGCGAGGGGCTGCTCCTCCGGCTCGGCGACACGTACCGGTTCCTGCACGATCGGGTGCGCGAGGCGGCGTACTCGCTCATCGACGAGGCGGCCCGCCCGGCGATGCACCTCGCCGTCGGCCGCCGCCTCCTCGCCCGCTTCCCCGCCTCGGTCGTCGAGCAGCGGGTGTTCGAGGTGGTGAACCAGCTCGACCGCGGGCTCCAGCTCGCCCGTGACCCCGCCGAGCGCGAGACGCTCCGGCGGCTCGAGGTGCTCGCGGGAGATCGGGCGAGGGCCGCGGCCGCGTTCTCGGCCGC
>JAHWYA010000207.1 GCA_020028115.1 Anaeromyxobacter sp. | reverse complement strand
TTCCAGCCGACCGGCGACCAGCCGCGGGCCATCGGCGAGCTCACCGCCGGGCTGCGCCGCGGAGACCGGCACCAGGTGCTGCTCGGCGTCACCGGCTCGGGCAAGACCTTCACCATCGCGAACGTCGTCGGGCGGGTGAAGCGGCCGACGCTCGTCATCGCCCACAACAAGACGCTCGCGGCGCAGCTCTACGGGGAGTTCAAGGAGCTCTTCCCGTCCGCCGCCGTCCACTACTTCGTCAGCTACTACGACTACTACCAGCCGGAGGCGTACGTCCCGTCGTCGGACACGTACATCGAGAAGGACTCGTCCATCAACGACGAGATCGACCGGATGCGGCACGCGGCGACGCACGCGCTCCTCACCCGGAACGACGTCCTCATCGTCGCCTCCGTCTCCTGCATCTACGGGCTCGGCACCGCCGAGGCCTACTACGGCCTCCTCCAGCAGGTGGAGCGCGGGCAGGAGTTCATGCGCGACCGGTTCATCCGGTCGCTCATCGACATCCAGTACGAGCGGAACGACACCGACTTCCACCGCGGGACCTTCCGCGTCCGCGGCGACACGATCGAGGTGTTCCCGCCCTACGAGGAGGAGCGGGCGATCCGGATCGAGTTCTTCGGGGACGTGGTCGAGTCGATCCACGAGTTCGACCCGCTCCGCGGCCTGACCCTCGCCGAGCTCGACAAGGCGGCGATCTTCCCGAACAGCCACTACGTCTCGGCGCCGGAGACGCGGAAGCGCGCGATCGACGGGATCCGGGACGAGCTGCGCGAGCGGCTGCAGCAGCTCACCGCGGCGAACAAGCTCGTCGAGGCGCAGCGGCTCGAGCAGCGCACCATGTTCGACCTCGAGATGCTCGAGCAGATGGGGTTCTGCTCGGGCATCGAGAACTACTCGCGCTGGCTCTCCGGGCGGAAGGCGGGCGACCCGCCGCCCTGCCTCCTCGACTACTTCCGCAAGGACTTCCTCCTCGTCATCGACGAGTCGCACCAGACCATCCCACAGATCGGCGCGATGTACCGCGGCGACCGCTCGCGCAAGGAGACGCTCGTCGAGTTCGGGTTCCGGCTCCCGTCCGCGCTCGACAACCGGCCGCTCAAGTTCGAGGAGTTCGAGCGGCTCGTGAACCAGGCCGTCTACGTCTCGGCGACGCCCTCCGAGTACGAGCTCGCGAAGGCGGAGGGGGTGGTCGTCGAGCAGATCATCCGCCCGACCGGCCTCGTCGATCCCGAGGTGGAGGTCCGGCCCGTCGGGTCGCAGGTGGACGACCTCCTCGGCGAGGTGCGCAAGCGCGCGGAGGCGAACGAGCGGGTCCTCGTCACGACGCTCACGAAGCGGATGGCGGAGGATCTCACCGAGTACTTCACCGACGTGGGCGTCCGCTGCCGCTACCTCCACTCCGACATCGACACGCTCGAGCGGAGCGTGGTCATCCGCGACCTCCGGCGCGGCGAGTTCGACGTGCTCATCGGGATCAACCTCCTGCGCGAGGGGCTCGACATCCCGGAGGTTTCGCTCGTCGCGGTGCTCGACGCCGACAAGGAGGGCTTCCTCCGCTCCTCGGTGTCGCTCATCCAGACCATCGGCCGCGCCGCGCGCAACCTCAACGGCCGGGTGATCCTCTACGCCGACACGGTGACCGCCTCGATGCGGCGCGCGCTCGACGAGACGGACCGGCGCCGCGCGCGGCAGCGGGCCTACAACGCCGAGCACGGCATCACGCCGCAGAGCGTGAAGCGGGCGATCAGCGATCTCGGGATGGCGGTCGTCGAGGCGGACTGGGTGACGGTGCCGCTCGCGGCGGAGGAGGGGGCCGAGTACCGGCCGGAGCAGCTCCCGGAGATCGTCGCCGCGCTCGAGGAGGAGATGAAGCTCGCCGCGGCGCAGCTCGAGTTCGAGAAGGCGGCGCAGCTCCGCGACCGGATCCTCGCGCTGAAGGACCTGCAGCTCGGCCTGCCGGCGAAGGCGGCCGGGATGAAGGGGCTCCTCGGCTCCGGCGCGGTCGCGAGCGCGGCGGCGCTGGGGAAGCTCCGCGGGGGCGCGCGCCGGCCCGGACCCCAGCGGCGGAGGCGCAGGTAGCGCCTGCGATCAGCGCGGCGGCACGAGCTTCAGGGTCGCGCCCGAGTAGGAGACGACGTACAGCTCGCCGCAGGAGTCCTCGCCGAACGAGGAGACGTTCCCCGCGCCGGCGAACGTCGACGTGACGTCCTGGTGCCCCGTCGCGGCGCCGCCCGCCATCCGGAACGTCCGCACGAACCCGCTGCCGAAGTCGGCGTAGAAGTAGGTCCCGGTCGCGGCGAGGTCGGGCAGCGCGATTCCGCGGTACACGAACCCGCCGGTGATGGAGAACCCCTCGTCGTGCGAGTACTCGGCGACGGGCGCGCTCCCGATCGGCGTGCACGCGACCAGGGAGAAGCAGTGGAGCCCCTCCATGACGTTCCAGCCCCAGTTCGTGCCCGCCGCTGGAGCCGCGCCGCGCCCGGGCGAGGCCGCGAAGTCGACCTCCTCCCAGCGGTTCTGGCCGACGTCGCCGATGTAGAGATCGCCGGTGAGGCGGTCGAACGAGAACCTCCACGGGTTCCGCAGCCCGTGGTGGTAGACCGCGTTGCCGAAGGGGTTGCCGGGCGCGGGCGTCGCGGGGGCGTCCGGGTCGAGCCGGAGCAGCTTCCCGAGCAGGGTGGCCGTGCTCTGGCCGTTGCTCGACGGGTCGCCGCTCCCGCCGCCGTCGCCGACCCCCGCGTACAGGAAGCCGTCCGGCCCGAACGCGAGCTGCCCGCCGTTGTGGTTCGCGAAGGTCGAGTGGTCGATCGCGACGAGCACGCGCTCGCTCCCGGCGTCCGCCGCGCCGGCGGACGGATCCGGCGCGCGGAACTCGGAGATCCGGACCTGCCCCGGGGGGCTCGCCGCGGTGTAGTAGACGAAGAAGCGGCCGTTCTCGGTGTACCGGGGGTGGAACGCGATCGAGAGCAGGCCGCGCTCGCCTCCCGCGAGGACGCGCGCCGAGATGTCGAGGAACGGCGTCGGGCCGGGCCGTCCGCCCTCGATCCGGCGGATCGTCCCGCGCTGCTCGACGACGAAGAGTCGGGGATCGTCGGGCGGCGCGGCGAGGTGGACCGGATTCGAGAACCCGAACGCCACGACGGCGGACGAGAAGCGGGTCCCGGCGACCGGGGCGATCGCGCCGCAGGGCGTGTTCTCGACCACCTCGCAGCCGTTCCCGTTGCAGGCCGCCGGCGCCGGCGCGGGGCTGGAGTCGCCGCAGCCCGCCAGCCATGCGATCGCCAGCCAGGAGCGCGCGCGCATCCCAGGTGATGTAGCGCCGCTGCTGCGCTCGCGCGGCCGCGGACCATGCTGTAAACCCCTGCACGGATGGACGCCGCCCTCCAGAGGGTCCTCGCGGACCTGCCGAACGCGCCCGGCTGCTACCTCATGAAGGACCGGCAGGGCGAGGTGGTCTACGTCGGGAAGGCGTCGAGCCTGCGCTCCCGCGTCCGGCAGTACTTCGACGCGGGCCGCGGCGACGACCGGATCTTCGTCCCGCTCCTGGAGGACCTGCTCGGCGACATCGAGGTCATCGTCACGCGCTCCGAGAAGGAGGCGCTGCTCCTCGAGAACGAGCTCATCAAGAAGCACAAGCCGCGCTTCAACGTCCGGCTCCGCGACGACAAGGACTTCATCGTCCTGCGCCTCGACGAGCGCCACCCGTACCCGCGCCTCGAGGTCCGGCGCGCGCGGGAGAAGCGGGCCGCGGGCGCCCGCTACTTCGGGCCGTACTCGTCCGCGTCCTCCATCCGCGAGACGCTGCGGGTTGTGAACCGACACTTCCAGCTCCGGACCTGCACCGATCACGTCCTCGAGCACCGGAAGCGGCCGTGCATCCTGTTCCAGATCCACCGCTGCCCGGCGCCGTGCGTGTACGAGATCCCGCAGGAGGAGTACCGGCAGGGGGTCGAGGACGCGGTCGAGTTCCTCGAGGGGCGCGAGACGGAGCTCGTCGAGCGGCTGCAGACCCGCATGGACGAGGCGTCGGCGGCGCTCCGGTTCGAGGACGCGGCCCGGCTGCGCGACCAGCTCCAGGCCGTCGAGCGAAGCCTCGAGAAGCAGCGGGTGCTCATGTCCGACCGGGCGGACCGCGACGTGGTCGGCCTCTGGCGGGAGGGGCCCGACCTCGTCGTGCAGGTCCTCTCGATGCGCGCGGGGAAGCTCCAGGACTCGCGCAGCCACCCGTTCCGCGAGCAGGAGTTCCCCGACGAGGAGATCCTCTCGTCGTTCCTGTCGCTGTACTACGAGCAGAACCCGGCGCCGGACGAGATCCTCGTGCCGATCGAGCCCGTCGCGGTCGAGGCGCTCGAGGGCGTCCTCGCCGAGCGCCGCGGCCGCCGCGTCCGGATCCTGACGCCGCAGCGCGGGGCGAAGGCGGACCTCCTCGAGGTCGCGGCGTCGAACGCCGAGCAGGGGTTCAAGGCGTGGCACGAGAAGGACGAGCGGCGGGAGAAGGCGCTCGCCGCCCTCGTCCGCTCGCTCCACCTCACCCGGCCGCCGCGATGGGTCGAGTGCTACGACATCTCGACGTTCCAGGGCGCGCTCGCGGTCGGGTCGGGCGTGTCGATGAAGGACGGCGAGCCCGACAAGGCGAGCTACCGCCGCTACAAGGTGAAGGGCGTCGCCGGGCAGGACGACTTCGCGATGCTGCACGAGGTCATCACCCGCCGGCTCCGGCGCGCGCTCGGCGAAGGGCAGTTCCCCGACCTCCTCGTCATCGACGGCGGCAAGGGGCAGCTCAACGCCGCCCTCGCCGCGGCCAAGGACCTCGGCGTCTCGACCTCGCCCGTCACCGGGATCCCGGGCGCGCCGTTCGTGGAGATGGTCGGGCTCGCGAAGAGCCGGCTCGTGGACGCGGCCGCGCTCGGGACGGCGCGCGTCGTCGG
>JAHWYA010000206.1 GCA_020028115.1 Anaeromyxobacter sp. | reverse complement strand
CCAGCCGCACCGGTACACGCGGACCAGCGACCTCATGCAGGAGTTCTCGACGGCCTTCAACGACGCCGACGTCCTGCTCCTCACCGACATCTACGCGGCGGGGGAGGATCCGATCCCGGGCGCGACGGCGGAGTGCCTCGCCGACGCGATCCGCGCCTGCGGCCACCGCGACGTGACGCTCGTCCCGCGCGCCGACCTCGCGCGCGCCGCGCGCGCCCGCGTCCGCGCGGGCGATCTCGTCCTCACCCTCGGCGCCGGCGACGTCACGCAGGCCGGGCCGGAGCTGCTCGCCCTCCTCGAGTCATGACCACCTGGCAGCACGAGGTCGCCCGGCGCGTCCGCGGCGAGATCGTGCGCGACGCGCCCCTCGCGCCGCGGACGACGATCCGCGTCGGGGGGCCGGCGGACCTCCTCGTCCGCCCGTCCGATCCCGGCGCGCTCGCGGAGCTCCTCCGGGCGGTGCGCGAGCTCGGCGTGCCGCTGCACGTGCTCGGCGGCGGGGCGAACACGCTCGTCGCCGACGCGGGGGTGCGCGGCGTCGTCCTGCGCCTGCCGCCGGACCTCGCGCCGGAGCAGGTCTCCCCCGGGCGCCTCGTCCTCGGCGCCGGCCAGCCGACGTCGCGCCTGTGGGTCCGCGCCCACGCGCTCGGGCTCGTCGGGATGGAGTTCGTCGCCGGCATCCCGGGGACGCTCGGCGGCGCGGTCGCGATGAACGCGGGCACGCGGGTCGGCGAGATGAAGGACATCGTGAGCCGCGTCGAGCTCGCGACGGCGGACGGTGCCGGGTTCGTGGACGCGGCGGCGCTCGGGTTCGCGTACCGGACCTGCCGGCTGCCGGCGGGCGCGGTCGCGACGCGCGTCGAGCTCGCGCTGCGCGAGGGCGACGTCGCCGCGAGCGAGCGGGTCATGCAGGAGGACCGCGACCGCCGGCGGCGGACGCAGCCGCTCGACCGGCCCACGTTCGGGTCCACCTTCCGGAATCCGCCCGGCGACTTCGCCGGGAGGCTCATCGAGGCGGTGGGTCTCAAGGGACACCGGATCGGCGGGGCGCTGTGGTCCGACGTCCACGCGAACTTCGTCGTGAACGCCGGGGGGGCCACCGCGCGGGACGTGCTCGCGCTCGTCAACGTCGCGAGATCGCGCGTGAAGGACCGGCTCGGCGTCGCGCTCGAGACCGAGGTGAGGCTGCTCGGAGAGTTCCTGGCAGAGGACCTGCAAGATCTTCGGGCGAGCTAGGCTCTCCCACGGAGGAACACATGCCGATCTGGACGGGGAAGAAGGTGGCGGTGCTGTACGGCGGGCGGTCGACGGAGCGCGACGTGTCGCTCCGGACCGGCAAGGCCTGCGCGGACGCGCTCGTCGCGAAGGGCTACGACGTGACGCTCGTCGACGTGGACCGGGACCTGCCCGAGCGGCTGCGCGCCGGGCGCATCGACGTCGCGTTCAACGCGCTCCACGGCCGCTGGGGCGAGGACGGCTGCGTGCAGGGGCTCCTCGAGGCGATGGGCATCCCGTACACCGGGTCGGGCGTCCTCGCGTCCGCGCTCGGCATGGACAAGGTGGTGTCGAAGGCGATGTTCCAGGCGGTCGGCCTGTCCGTCATCGACTACCGCGTCTTCCCCCAGGCGCGCGCCGGCAGCGTCACCGGGGCCGACCTCCCCTTCGGCCTCCCGTGCGTCGTGAAGCCCTCCGGCGAGGGCTCGTCGGTGGGGGTCCACCTGGTGAAGGAGGCGTCGAAGCTCCAGCCCGCGTGCCTCGACGCGGCGACGTTCAAGGGCGACGTCATCGTCGAGCGCTACCTGAAGGGCGTCGAGGTGAACGTCGCCGTCCTCGACGGGAAGGCGCTCGGCGCCATCGAGATCGAGCCGGCGAACGAGTTCTACGACTACGCCGCGAAGTACACGGCCGGCACGACCAAGTACCACTACCCTGCGCGGATCCCGGAGGGGCACGTCCGGCGGGTGATGGAGGCGGCGGAGACGGCCCACCGCGGCCTCGGCTGCTCCGGCGTCACGCGCGTCGACTTCATCGTCGCGAAGGACGGCACGCCGTTCATCCTCGAGATCAACACGCTCCCCGGGATGACGGCGACCTCGCTCGTCCCGAAGATCGCCGCCGGGCTCGGGATCCCGTTCCCGGACCTGTGCGAGAAGATCCTCGAGGGAGCGGCGCTGAAAGCGTAGGCGGCGGACGCGCGCGCGGGACCGATCGGCGAAAGTCAGCGCACGAGCGGGCGTCACCGGCGACGGCTCGCGCCCGAAGGCGCGACCCGTCGCTATTTACACTCCGCCTTCGCCGGGGCCGCGACCGCGCTCTCCTTCGGGTCGAGCTTGATCGCCTGATCGAACGCCTTGCCGGCCTCCGGGCACTTCCCGAGCTTCGCGTACGCCTGGCCCATGATCGTGAACGCGTGGGCGACCGGCGCGATCTCGAGCGCCTTGTTCGCGAACTTCACGGCATCGCCGTACTGGCCGATCTCGTAGAGGCGGCGCGCCATGTTCACGTCGCGCAGCGCCTTCTTCATCGGGTCGGCGCCGGGGAGCGGCGACTTCTCCGGGTTCTCGACCTTGGCGAGATCGGCGGCGGTCGCCTCACCGAGGAGCATCTTGATGCGCGTCTTGATGACGTCGCAGTACTCGATCTGCCGGTAGGGCTCGATCGCGGCGAGGACGAACTTCCCGTCGGCGATGCCGACCATCGGGTGGAGGCGGATGCCGAGGCGGTCGTACAGAGCGTCGCCCTCGTCGATGAGGACCGGCATCTTGATGCCCGCCTCCTTCACCACCGCCTGGACGTCGGCGGGGGGCTCGGAGCCGCTCACCACCGCGATCCAGTAGACGGACTTCCCCGCGAGCTCCTTCTCGCACGCCGCCATCTGCTTCAGCGCGTCGAGCGAGCGCTCCTGGCCGGTCCGGAAGAACACGAACACGTTCGCCTTCGCCCTGGCGGAGAGGAGCGAGGCCTTGCCACCCGCGATCGTCTTCAGCTCGACGTTCTGCACCACCGTCCCCGCCTCGGCGCGCGCCTGCACGTGCGGCGGCAGCGCGACGAACAGCGTCAGCAACGCGAGCGGCAACCTGAGGCGCGAGTTCGTGACCATGGCTCTCGATGATGCACCAGCGCACGCCGGTGCGGCGAGGGTTCACTTCACATCATGTCGGCGCGGGAGGACGACCGGTCCGCACACCGGACCACAGCGCCCGTCACTTCCCGCAGCTCCTCTTCCCGTCGTGTGCGACGGTGCTCGAAGGCTCGATCTTCAACGCCTCGTCGAACGCGCGCAGCGCGTCCGGGCACTTTCCCTGGCCGGCGAGGATCTGGCCGCGCAGCGCCCACGCGCCGGCGCTCGGCAGGATCGCGATCGCCTTCTGCAGCTCCCCGAGCGCCGCCTCGTCCTGCTTGATGTCGTGGAGCCGCCGCGCGAAGTTCACGTGCCGCCGGGAGACGCCCTCGTCCGAGTGCGGGAGCGGCGTGGGGGCGGGGTCGTCGACGCGCGCGACGTCCGCCTCGGTGGCCTCCCCGAGCAACAGCTTCACTCGGATCGTCACGCGGGCGCAGTAGTTGATCTGGCGGAAGGGCTCG
The DNA here is from genome assembly GCA_020028115.1 of Anaeromyxobacter sp. GTDB lineage: Bacteria > Myxococcota > Myxococcia > Myxococcales > Anaeromyxobacteraceae > Anaeromyxobacter. The sequence continues at coordinate 1,356 of JAHWYA010000206.1, read as the reverse complement.
AACGCGGCGAGCTTGCCCTTCCGGTCCACCATCCCGATCACCGGGTGCAGGCGGATCCCGAGCTTGCCGTAGAGCGCGTCCCCCTCGTCGACGAGGATCGGCATCCGGACGCCGGTCGCCTTCACGAGCGCGCGGACCTCGTCGGCGGAGTACGAGTCCGAGACCACGCCCACCCACCGCACCGGCTTCTTCTCGAACTCCTTCTCGCAGGCCGCCATGTCGCGGAGCGTGTCGGCAGAGCGATCGTGGTCCGCCCGGAAGAAGATGAAGACGTTGGCCGGGAGCCCCTTCTGGAGGAAGTGCTCCTTCTTCCCGTCGAGCGTCCGCAGCTCGACGTCGTCGATGGGATCGCCGATCTCGACGCGCCGATCGCCGGCCACCGCGACGGCCGGGCCCGGGCCCGCGGACCCCCCGCCCGCGAGCCCGACGAGCAGGGCTGCGGCGAACGTACGCACGCGATGAAGCGTCACCGGGTCCTCGCCTACCTCGCGGCCGGCACGGAGCTGGTGAGCGTCTTGTTGTTGTAGGTCTTGGTGTCGTGGCAGGTCTTCGCGCACGAGCCGCCGTTCGGCAGCTTCGTGTAGCCCACCTTGAGCACCCAGCCCTTCGCGCCGTAGGGAACGCCGTCGCGGATGTGGTGGTCCTGCTTCGCCGCGTGGACCTCGTGGCACGCGCGGCAGGTGCGGCCGCGCTCGCGGTTCACGTGGACGAAGTGCAGGTTGCGCGAGCCGTCGCGGAAGCCAGTGAGCGTCGTCGTCTCCTCGACCGAGACGACCCGCTCGTTGTGGCAGCCGTAGCAGAGCGCGTAATTCTTCCGCTCGTACGGTGCGTAGAACTGGGACGGGTACTCGGCGACGAGCAGGCGGAACGTGTCCCCGGCGTGCGTGCGGTGGCAGGCGGAGCAGTCCTTCGCCTTCACCGGGGCGTGCCAGATCTTGTTCTCCTCCAGGTACTTCTTGTAGTTCGTCATCTGCTTGCCGTCGTCGGAGACCATCCCGTCCTTCGCGTGGCAGTTCACGCAGAGGTCGAACGGCAGCGCGATGAGGATGCGCTCGATGTTCGAGGCGTGCGGGTTGTGGCAGTTCGAGCACTTCTTGCCGACCGACACGGCGTCGTGCTGCACCTTCCCCTTCGCCATCTGGTTCTTGATGCCCGCGTGGCACTTCACGCAGAGCTCGACCATCTCCTGCCCGAGGAGCGCCGGCTGCGCCGAGTTGTGCGCGTTGTGGCAGTCGGTGCAGGCCTCCTCGGCCGGCACGTGCTTGTACTTGCGCGCCATGACCTCGCGCGTGTCCTCGTGGCACTCGTAGCACTCCTCGTTCACCGAGGAGTGACGGATCGGCCCGGGGTTCGCCG
>JAHWYA010000205.1 GCA_020028115.1 Anaeromyxobacter sp. | reverse complement strand
CCGCCGCGGCGCGGCTCGCGAGCGCGAGCTGCGCGCGATCCCAGCCCGCCTCGTCGAAGACGTACTCGAGCCGGACGTCGGGGCCGCCCGCGAACGTGTAGCGGACGCCGCCGACCGCGAGGGTGCGGAGGCCGCGGAGCCGCGCGGCCTGCGCGAAGGCGACGGCGCCGCCGGGCAGCTCGACCGGCACCCACGCCTCCGAGCCCGCCTGGTGGACCGCGTCGGCGTAGAGCGAGAGCCCGTCGCCGATCGAGATCGAGCCGTACTCGCCGAAGAAGCCGCGGCCCACCTTGCCCGCGCCGCCGGTGACGCCGAGGTAGCCCTTCCCGGACGGCGCCGCCCACTCGACCTTCGCCTCGGCCTTCGGATCGAACGGCGCGCCCGCGACGAAGGGGTCCTCGCCGTTCGGCCGGACCTCGGCGAGGAGGACGGCGCTGAGGCTCTGGCCGCGGGAGACGTTCACGCGGACGAGGTGCTTCCCGCGCACGGCGTAGAGCGGGTCGCGGGTGAAGCCGGTCTCGTGGAAGATGCGGTTCGACGGCGAGAGGAGCTCCGCCGGGCCCCACTGGAAGTTCTGGAGGCCGTACGCGACCGTGAGCCGGTCGTCGACGCGCCAGGAGCCGAAGAGGTCGAGCCACTCCGCCGAGGCGTCGCGCTCCTCCTCCTGCCACGCGCCGCCGGCGCGCGCCTTCGAGCCCTCGACGAGGAGCCGCGGCCGCGCGACGAGCTGGAGGTCGCTCCCGCGCTCGACGCGCAGGTCCGGCCGGAGCTCGGACCGGGCGGACGCCTGGGGGAGCCGCAGGACGGAGTTCGCGGGGTTGACGTTCGAGTCGCGGGGCGCCGTCGCCTGAGCGGCGGTGATCCACTCGAGCCGGCCACGGAAGGAGAGGCCGGCGACGTCCTCGGCGCGGGCGGGCGCGCACGCGACGGCGAGGAGCGCGGCGATCCCCGCGAGCCGCGCAGCCCCCTGGCCGACCCCTCCCCGCATGGGGCCCGATTACACGCTCGGTCTCAGCGTGTCAATGTCCGCTTACGACAGCGCCGCGATCGCCCGGGTCAGCGCCGCCACGATCGCCGCGACGGTCCGCTCGACCTGCGCCCGCTCCGGCGGACCGAACGCCGCGTCCTCGTCCTCGAGGATGTCGAGCTGCTCGGCCACGTACGCGGCGACGGCCGGCTGCGACTCCTCGACCGGCGGCGGCTCCTCCTCGAGCGCGCGCAGCGAGCGGAAGTCGACGACCCCGAGCCGCTCGCCGAAGGCCTGGTCGAACATGGACCAGAGCTCGAAGGCGAGGTCCATCGCGGCGAGCGCGCCGGACTCGGGGAGCGGCGCCGCGTCGAGCCAGGCGGCGAGGTCGGGCTGGACGTTCTGGAAGCGATCGCGGCGGCGCTGCACCTCGCGCGGCGACGCGGCGGCGAGGTTCCGCCAGAGCGCGTCGACGATGTCGGAGGGGACGTTCGTGCCCGGCGAGGTGCCGCGCTCCGGGAGCGGCGGCGGTGGCGGCGGCTCGGGCGCGACCTCGGGGGCGTCGTCGTTCGGGCCGAGCCCGGCGGCGAGCCTCGCCCACAGGCCGAAGAGGTTCGAGTAGAGCCGGCGCGCCGCCTCGGGCGACTCGAAGTGCGGCTCCGCGGTGAAGAGGCCGGGGATGACCGCGGAGCGCGGCTCGCCCGCGAGCTGCGCGCGGCGGAAGGCGTCGGTGACCGCGGCGGCGTCGTGCGGCGAGCCCGCGCGGGCGAGCAGCGCCGAGAGCACCTCCGGCCCTTCGTACACCGGCGCGATCCCGGAGGGCGCCTCCTCCCCCTTCGCTCCCCTCGGTCCGCGACGTCGGCTCACCGCGGGAGTGTAGCGCCGGGTGGGGCGTGCGCGCCGACGAAAGAAAGCTCCCCCGGCGGTGTGCACCACCGGGGGAGCCTGGGGGCTCGGGCGGGCAGAGGGAGGGCGCCCGTTCCGAGCTTTGCGTCGTCAGTCCTCGAGGTCGTCGTCGAGGTCGTCGCCCGGAGGCGGAGGACCCATCCCCATCATCGGCCCTGGCCCCATCGCACCGGGCGCGCCGGGGCCCATGCCGTAGCCGCCGCCGGGACCGCGTCCACCGCCGCGACGGTCCATGCCCTCGCCCCTCCCGCCGCCCGGGCCCATCATGCCGGGGCCGTGCATGCCGGGGCCGCCGGGGAACCGCTTCTGGAACTTCGAGAGGAAGAGGACCGCGCGCGCCTTCTTCTCCGGCGTGAGGTCCTTCGTGACGGTCGCGACGGTCTCGCGATCGATCGCCGCGAGCTGCGCGCGCGCGTCGAGCGCCTTCGCGATCGCCTGGTCGACGTCGGCCGCGGCGACCTTCTCCCCCTGCGCGGCGCGGCGGAGCACCTCGCGCGCCTCGCGCGACTGCTTGTGGACCGCGACCCGGCGGTCGTCGAACTTGCCGATCGCCTCGCCGAGCTTCAGCGCGGCCGGCGCGTCGAGGTCGAGCGCCTCGGCGAGGCCGAGGGTGCGGGCGAGCCGCATCCGCTTCTCCATCCGCTCGTGGTCGCCGCGGCGGCCGGGACCGGCGCCGTTCGCGGGGCCCTGGCCCTGCGTGCCCTGGGGCGGACCGCCCTGGGCGAGGGCCGCGAGCGGAAGCGCGGCGGAGAGGATGACTGCGACGAGCTGCCTTCTCATGGTGCTTCTCCTTTTCGTTTCTCCCTCAGAGGTCGACGGCGACGAGCGCGGCGTCCACCGCGGTGTCGGCGCTGGAGGTCGCGTCGTCGTCGAGGAGGCCGGCGTCGCTCCAGAGCGTGTCGAGGTCGGGCTCCTGCCAGGCCGCGGCCGCGGTGACGGCGCTCGCGTCCTCGGGCGGGACCGCCGGACGGCGGCCGAGGACCGCGGGGGCGAGCACGGCGACGAGGATCGCGGCGGCGGCGGCGAACGCGGCGGTGGTCCGCTTCCAGGAGGAGGCCCGCCCCTCGCGCCGGTGCAGCTCGGCGAGGGCGCCCTTCACGATGCCCGAGGTGGCCTGCCGCTCGGCGTCGGTCGGCGCGGGGAGCTTCGCGAGCCGGAGCACGGCCGCGTCGGCCTCGGCCTCGGCGCGGCAGGCGGCGCAGGTAGAGAGGTGCGCCTCGAGCCGCGCGGACTCCTCGGGATCGAGGGCGCCCGCGGCGCGGAGCGAGATGAGGACGTCGAAGTCCTGGCAGGCGGTCACGGCCGGTCCTCCCCGGCGAGGGCGGCCCGCAGCGCGCGGGTCGCGTGGTGGAAGCTCACCTTGGCGGCGTTCTCGGTGATGGCGAGCGAAGAGGCGATCTCGGCGAACGGGAGCTCCGCGTCGATGCGGAGCGTCAGCACCTCGCGCTGGCGGCGCGGGAGCAGGAGCACCGCCTCGCGCATGCGCCGCTCGCGCTCGCGCAGGACGAGGACGTCGGGCGCGGCCGGGGCGGTCGAGACGCCACCGCTCCGGTCGAGCTCCTCGAGCGGCGCGCGGACGATGCGGAGCCCGTCGCGCCGGTGGTTCTTCGCGAGGTTCACGGCGACGCGGACGAGCCAGCGGCGGAACGGGACGGCGGCGCGGGGACCCTTGCGGAGGGAGCGGCGCGCCGCCTCGAACGCGCGCAGGAACACGCGCTGGGCGAGGTCCTTCGCGTCCTCCGGGGTCTGGGCGTACCGGCGGACGATCGCGAGGACCATCACCTCGTTGCGGCGGACGAGCTCCCCGAACGCGTCGTCGTCGCCGACGAGGAAGGCGGCGACGAGCGCCTCCTCCTCGCGCCGCGCGGGGGTGACCCCGCCCGCGACGAGCCGCAAGCTCGGCCTGTGGCTCTCGTCATCCATGCGGTTCGCCGGGGTCACGTCCTGAGAAGACCCCTTGCCCGGCCGGAGGTTAAAGACTAATCCTGGCGCGGGTTTTCCTCCCCCTTTTCGTTCGATGGAGCGGTGATGCTCGACCTCAAGGCGGTCGCACAGGACTTCGAGGGCTTCGAGAGGCGGCTCGCCCGCCGCGGCGAAGGGGCCGTGCAGGCGCTCGCGCCCGTCCGGGCGTTCGCGGCGAGGCGGCGCGAGCTGAACGTCCACATCGAGCGGCAGAAGAAGGAGCAGAACGAGGCGAACGCGAAGGTCCGCGAGCTCGCGAAGACCGACAAGGGCGCGGTCGAGGGGGCGCGCGCGCAGCTCCGCGCGCTCGGCGACGAGGTGAAGAAGAGCGAGCAGGAGCTCGCGCAGGTCGAGGCGGAGCTCGAGCGGCTCCTCCTGCTCGTGCCGAACCCGCCGCACGAGTCGGTGCCGGACGGGAAGGACGAGAAGGACAACGTCGTCGTGCGGAGCTGGGGCGAGAAGAAGGCGCTCGGCTTTCCGGCGAAGCCGCACTGGGAGCTCGGCGAGGCGCTCGGGATCCTCGAGTGGCAGCAGGCGGCGAAGCTCTCGGGGTCGCGCTTCACGATCTACAAGGGCGCGGGCGCCCGGCTCGAGCGCGCCCTCGCGTCGTTCTTCTGCGACGTGCACGGCTCGCGCGGCTACACGGAGGTGCTGCCGCCGTACCTCGTGACGCGCGAGACGATGACCGGGACGGGGCAGCTCCCGAAGTTCGAGGAGGACCTCTTCAAGACGGCGAACGAGACGCCGCTCTACCTCATCCCGACGGCGGAGGTCCCGGTGACGAACATGCACCGGGACGAGATCTTCGAGGCGGCCGCGCTGCCGATCTCGTACTGCGCGTGGACGCCCTGCTTCCGCGCCGAGGCGGGCGCGGCGGGGCGGGACACCCGCGGGCTCATCCGCCAGCACCAGTTCCACAAGGTGGAGCTCGTGAAGCTCGCGAAGGCGGAGGAGAGCTACGCGGAGCACGAGAAGATGGTGGAGGACGCGTGCGAGGTGCTCCGGCGCCTCGGGCTCCACCACCGGGTGGTGCTGCTGTGCGCGGGCGACATGGGGTTCTCCTCGGCGAAGACCTACGACATCGCACACGCTCGCCGCGGGCCTGCAGACGGC
>JAHWYA010000204.1 GCA_020028115.1 Anaeromyxobacter sp. | reverse complement strand
TGGACGGCCGCGCGGCAGAACGGATCGACGTCGACCGCCACGACCTCGCGCGCGCCCGCCCGCGCCGCGGCGATCGCGACGAGGCCGCTCCCCGCGGCGAAGTCGAGGACGCGCCGCCCGGCGACGAGGGAGGGGTGGTCGAGGACGTGCCGCGCCAGCGCCTGGCCACCGGCCCACGGGAACGCCCAGTACGGCGAGTCGTCCCAGCCGCGCAGCTCCGCCGCGGTGGCGTGCCAGAGCGGGGTGAGCTCCGTCGCCTGCCAGAGCGAGAGCTCCGGGACGAGCGGCACCGCCGCGGGCGCGGTCCGCTCCCGGATGAACCGGACGGTCTCGTCGAGCGACGGCACCCCGGGATCCTAGCGGATCGCGCGGCACCCGCCCCGGTTTGGCCTGCCCCGTCGGCGCGATGCGGCCCGTCCGGGCACTTCTTCTCGGGCGTACCCGGACGGAATCGTCGCAATGACCGTATGTTGACCTTCGTTCGATTCGAGCTGCGGGAGCCCGGCGACTACGCCTCCGCCTTCGACCTCCTCGCCGCGGCGGGATTCCGCCAGCAGCGCGTCCCGACGGCCGCCGCGCCGGAGCCGCTCCCCGCGGCCGTCGCGCTCGATCGGCTCGCCGAGACGGCGGCGGTCACGCGCGCCGTGTTCGAGGCGCTCCACGCGGCGGGGCTCGGTCCCGTGGGCGTCGCCGCGACCCACTCCGCCGCCGCGCGCCCCGGGCGCGACCGCGCGTCGCTCGGGCTCGCCTGAGCCGTGCCGGACCATGCCGGCGGGAGGTGTGCCATGCCGTCGGACGAGCGCCGCCGCTTCTCCCGCATCACGTTCCACCGCCCGGCGGAGCTCGAGGCCGGCGCCGCCCGCGCCTCCTGCGAGCTGCTCGACGTCTCGCTGAAGGGCGCGCTCGTCGAGGCGCCGGTGGGCTTCGACGCGGCGGTCGGGACCCGGTGCACGCTCACCGTCCGGCTCGACGCGGGCGACGCCGTGATCCGGATGGAGGGCGAGGTCGTCCACCGCGCCGGCGCGCAGGTCGGGGTGCGCTGCACGGGCGTCGACCTCGACTCGATCGCGCACCTGCGCCGGCTCGTGGAGCTGAACCTCGGCGACGAGGAGCTGCTCCACCGCGAGCTGTCCGCGCTCGTGGGCCGCTGAGCGCGACGGGTCAGGGCTTCGCGGGGGCGGCGTCCTTCGGCGGCTCCTGCGGCGTCGCCGGCTGCTTCGCCTCCGTCGCGCGCCTCTTCTCCATGTGCTTGCGCATCGACTCGCAGGGATCCTCGCGCGCCGCGGCGGGCGTGAACACGACGAAGTCGTACGGCGCCGGGCGGCCGCCCTCGCCCTCGCCGTAGGCCGCGGGGTCGGACTCCCCCTCGTCGACCTCGGCGAACGCGACGGCGACGACCTTCTTCCCGGGCGCGTCCTTCGCGACGATGGCCGGCACGGCGCGGTCGTTCCGCGCGTGCCCCTTGCCGGCGATGAGGATCGCGCCGCGCTCCGCGCCCGCCGTGACCATCCGCTCCGCCATCCGCGCGTCGCGCGCGCGCTGCACGAGCACCAGCCGTTCGAGCCGCGACTCCGGCACCTCGCCGCAGTGCGACTCCTCCATCTCGGTCCGGAGCGCCGCGCGCGCCGTCTCGGAGAACGGCTCCTCGCGTGCGAGCCGGACCTCGAGGGCGGCGTCGAGCGCCTCGCGCCCCTTCGCGCGGAGCTCCTTCAGCTCCGGCTTCGACAGGTTGGCCGCCACGATCGGGAGCCCGGCCTCGAGCCCCGCCGCGAAGATGGGGCGGTACAGCTGGAACTCGGGCCAGCCGCTCTTCGCCCACTCGACCGCCTTCCCGAGCGCGTCCGGGTCGCGCGCCGCCTTCGCGAGCGACGCGTCCACCGCCGCCTGCTGGTTCGCGTCGAGCATCTCGAACGCGAGCGCCGGGCGGCGCCCGGCCGCGGTGATCGCCCGGACGAGGCGCGTCTGGAGGAGGTGGTGGTCCGGGTTGTCGTGCACCTCGCCGAGCGCGACGAAGTCCGCGGCCGCGACGGCGGCGGTGAGGGCCGCCTCGTCGACGAACACGCGGCTCGCCGGCGACCAGATCTTCCCCGCGAGGGGGTGGCCGGTCTGGACGGTGCTGACCCACCTCCGCCCCGCGATCGGGACGTCGGCGAGGCGCGGGTCGAACCGCGGGGCGCAGGCGGCCGCGAGGAGGGCGAGGGCGAGGGCGGGGAGGGCGCGGGTGCGGGTGTTCACGAGGTGACGATATCAGCCCGCCGCGGGCGCGCCACCGTACCGGGCGTGGTGGCCCCGCGCGCCGCGCGCGCGACCTACAGCGCCGCGTCGATCCCCGCGAGCGCCTCGACGGCGCCCGTCGCGATCGAGAGGTGCGGGGCCGCGATCCCCGGCTCGCGCGGGTTCACCCGGACGACGAACGCGTCCCCGTGGCCGAGCCGCTCCGACGTGGCGCGGATGGTCGGGATGGCCGTCCCCGCGCCGAGCTCGACGACGAAGAGCCGGCGCCCGCGCACGTCCTGGAGGAACTCGTCGAACCGCTCCCGTTGCGCCGCGGTGCGCCCGTCGAGCCACGACCAGTCGCCGAACATCAGGATGTTCGGGCGCGAGACCGCGCGGCAGTTCGGGCAGCGCGGCACCTGGCGCGAGCGCATCGTCGCGAGGTCGACGTCGAAGGTCTCGCCGTTCGTCCAGATCGCGTCCGAGCACGGCGTCGTGCACTGGAGGTGGTGGATGGACCCGTGGACCTCGAGGACGCGGTCCTCCGGGAACCCCGCCTTCTGGAACTGGCCGTCGACGTTGGAGGTGACCGCGAAGAGCGGCAGCCCGAGCCGCGCCGCCCAGCCGAGGAGGAGGGCGAAGCCGCGGTGCGGGACGGTGGCGCGGTAGAGGTTCGTCCGGTGGCCGTAGAAGCCCCAGCCGAACTGCGGGTCCCGCTCGAAGTGGGCCGGGTTCGCGGCGTCGACGAACGAGAGCCCGAGCTTCTCGTACGGAGGGTACGCCTTCCAGAACCCCTGGTCCCCGCGGAAGTCCGGCAGCCCGGAGTCGACGCCCATGCCGGCGCCCGCCGTCACGACCAGCGCCCCGGCGCGCCGGAGCTCCGCGGCCGCTCGCGCGAACGCCTGTGTCCGGTCCATCGGGCCGTTCCCCGGGCCGAGCGCGTGGCCGCGCGCCGGCGCTACCCTCCGCCGGCCTTCTTCGCGTCCTCGATCGCCTGCCGCGCCTGCGCCGCCTGGTCACTCTGCGGCGCGGACTGGATCACCTTGTTCCACGCCTCGACCGCCTTCTTCGGCTGCTTGAGGTCGTTCAGGTAGACGACGCCCATGTTGAAGAGGCTCTGGACGTGCCTCGCGTCGATCTGGTTCGCCTTCTGGAAGTTCGCGATGGCCCGGTCGAACTGCCCGAGCTCGCGGTACATGACGCCCTGGTCGGTGAGGACGTTGGGGTTCGCCGGCTTGAGCTCGAGCGCGCGCTGGTACGCGTCGATCGCCTTCTGCGGCTGGCGGGTGTCGAAGTAGTCGTTCCCGAGCTGGACCCACGCCTCGACGTTCTTCGGGTCGCGGGCGACGACCGACTGCATCGCGGTGATCCGCGCCTGGAAGTTGTCGCCGGGCTGCGGCGCGGGCGCCCCGCCGCCGGGGGGCATGCCGGGCGCGACGCCGCTCGGCATCGAGCCCATCCCGGGCGCGCCCTGGGGCGACGGTGAGGATGGGATCTGGACCCCGATGAACAGGCCGACGAGGAGCCCGACCCCGAGGGCGATGAGGGTGTAGCGGTTCAAGTGACGGCCTCCTGGCGCGATGCGCCCAAATCCGGCGCGGCATCATGCCAGGGAGGCGGGTCGGTTGCTACCACGGCAATGGCGAAGCGCCTGGCGAGCGGAGGGGCAGGCGGATGAGCCTGCCCCGGAGCGAGCGGGGGGCTCGGGGGGGCGCGAGGCCCGGAGGGCCGAGTGTCCCCCCGCTTTGAACGAACCGTGAACGTGCACCACCAGGAAACCGTCGCGCCGGAGCGTCGAGCGCCCCCGGGCAGGGGTGACCGCGCACCCTCGGTTGTCCCCCGCCCCACCGGGGCAGTCGCAATACCCGGTGGAGTCGTTGAATCTCCAAAAGCCGGAGGGAAACATCCGATCTCACCCCCTCCCGAGGAGCCCTCCATGAAGAAGAAGACGGTCCAGGACCATCCTGCCGACAACGTGCGCGCGTCCCGCCGCTCGTTCCTCAAGAAGGCCGCCGTCGGCGCGGCGGGCGCGGCGGTCGCGGTCGCGCCGACGATCCACGTCGCGCAGGCGCCGATCAGCCTCCGCTTCCAGTCCACGTGGCCGACGAAGGACATCTTCCACGAGTACGCCCTCGACTACGCGAAGAAGGTGAACGACATGTCGGGCGGGCGCCTCAAGATCGAGGTGCTCCCCGCCGGCGCCGTCGTGAAGGCGTTCGACCTGCTCGACGCGGTCGCGAAGGGGACGCTCGACGGCGGCCACGGCGTCGTCGCCTACTGGTACGGCAAGAACTCCGCGCTCGCCCTCTGGGGCTCGGGTCCGGCGTGCGGCATGGATCCGAACATGGTCCTCGCCTGGCACTACTACGGCGGCGGCAAGCAGATCCTCGACGAGGTCTACAAGACCCTCAACATCGAGGTCGTCTCGTACCTCTACGGCCCGATGCCGACGCAGCCGCTCGGCTGGTTCAAGAAGCCCGTCTCGAAGGTGGACGACTTCAAGGGGCTCAAGTTCCGCACCGTCGGCCTCTCCATCGACATCTTCAACGGCCTCGGCGCCGCGGTGAACGCGCTCCCCGGCGCCGAGATCGTCCCGGCGCTGGATCGCGGGCTCCTCGATGCCGCCGAGTTCAACAACGCGTCGTCCGACAAGGCGCTCGGCTTCCCGGACGTCTCGAAGGTCTGCATGCTGCAGTCCTTTCACCAGTCCGCCGAGCAGTTCGAGATCATCTTCAACAGGGGGAAGTTC
>JAHWYA010000203.1 GCA_020028115.1 Anaeromyxobacter sp. | reverse complement strand
CTCCGGCCCCGGCGGAGCGCTACGCGCCGGGCACGGCGGGGGGCGGGGCGGGCGCCGCCAGCGCGGGCCGGCGCTGGCCGAGGACCGTCCCGTACGCGACGCCGGCGATCCCCACGACGATCCCCGCCATCCCCGCGGCGGTGAGGGGCTCGGCGAGGAGGAGCGCCGCGAGGAGGTACTGGGCGAGCGGCGTGAGCTGCAGCCAGACGGCGGCCTCCGAGACGGCGAGCGCGCCGTAGGCCTCGGCCATGAGCAGCTGCGCCGCGAACGCCGCGAGCGCCATCACGGCCGCGACGGCCCACGCCCCCGCCCCGCCGGGCCACGGCCCGAGCGCGAACGGGAGCGCGACCGGCAGCCCTCCAACGCAGAAGTAGAAGAAGATCGTGGCCGCGTTGTCGGTCGCCCGCATCGCGCGGATCGTGACCGCGGAGACGGCGGCGAAGACCGCGGCGCCCGCGGCGAGCGCCTCGCCCGGCCCCAGCGAGAGGTGGAGCGTCCCCCCGCCGAGCACGAGCACCACGCCGCCGGTCGCCACGAGGAGCGCGAGCAGGAGGTGGACGGTCGGCCGCTCGCCGAACGCGAGGGCGCTCATCCCGGTCGCGAACACCGGGAAGAGGTTGTAGAGCATCCCCGCCTCGCCGGCGGGGATCCGCTGCAGCGCGAGGAAGTAGAGGACGACGACGATCCCGCCGGAGAGTCCCCGGCTCCAGAGCAGCCGGCGGTTCCGCGGCGCGTGGAGCCCGGGGCGGAGCCGGAAGGCGGCGAGCGAGACGGCCGCGCCGACGACGAAGCGGACGACCGTGAGCTGCCCCGCCGAGAAGCCGCCCGGCGTCCGTGAGAGGAGCCGCGCGAGGACCGCCATGAGGCCGAACGACGCGGCCGAGCCGAGCAGCAGGAGGCGCGCGCGCCCCTTCGCGCGCGCCGCCGTCACGGCTCCTCGAACGGGATGCCCTTCGCCAGCTCGGCCTCGGGCGACCGCACGTGGCGCGGGCGGTGGCCGAGGACGCTCCCGTAGACGACCCCGAGGACGCCGAGGAGCACGCCGGCGGCGGTGGACCAGCCGATCCCCTCGCCGAGCGAGAGCGCCCACAGGTAGCTCGCGATCGGCGTGAGCTGCTGCCAGAGCGCCGCCTCCGGCACCGACAACGCGCCGTACGCCTCGGTCATGAGGAGCTGCGCGAAGAACGCCGCGACGCCGACGCCCGCCGCGGCGACCCAGGGGAGCGCGCCGGACGGCCAGGCCCCCGCCGCGAACGGCAGGCCCACCAGGACGCCGCCGACCGCGAAGGCGAAGAAGATCGTGGGGGCGTTGTCCGTCGCGCGCAGCCGCCGCATCGAGGTCACCGCAAAGCCGCCCGTGATCGCCGAGACGATCGCGAGCCCCTCCCCGGCGCCGAGCGATAGCTCGACCGCTCCGCCGCCGAGGACGAGGAACACCCCCGCGCTCGCCACCGCGAGGGCGACGACGAGGTGGATCGTCGGGCGCTCGTCCAGGAGGAAGAGCGAGAGGAGCACCGCCCAGATCGGGAAGGTGTTGTTGAGGAGCGTCGCCTCGCCGGCCGGGATCCGCTCGATGGCGAGGAAGTAGAGGAGCGCGGCGACCGAGCCGAACGCGCCGCGGGAGACGAGGAGCCACTTCTTCACCGGCCGGAACGTCCCCGGCCGCGCGGCGAAGAGGCCGAGGACCGCGGAGAGGCCGACGACGAACCGGACCAGGGTGACCTGCCCGCCGTTCATCCCGGCCCGGGTGGCGAGGCGCACGAGGACGGCGGAGAGCCCGAAGAAGACGCTCGAGCCGAAGAGCAGCGCCCGGGCGCGCGCCCGCTGGGCATCGCTGGCCTCGGCGTGGCCGGAGCGGTCCTGGGCGAGCGCGCCGGGATTCTCCATGAGTTCCGGCGTCGTATCACGGCCCTGCCCGGGTAGCCAACGGAGGCCCCGTCGGTTAAGAACAGCCGCTCATGAGCGAGCCCGACTCCATCACCGTCAAGGGGGCCCGCGAGCACAACCTCAAGTCCGTCCACCTCGAGATCCCGAAGAAGAAGCTGGTCGTCTTCACGGGGGTCTCGGGCTCGGGGAAGTCCTCGCTCGCCTTCGACACCCTCTACGCGGAGGGGCAGCGGCGCTACGTCGAGTCGCTCTCCTCGTACGCCCGGCAGTTCCTCGGGCAGATGGAGAAGCCGAAGTACGACACGATCCGCGGCCTCTCGCCGACGATCTCGATCGAGCAGAAGGCGGCGTCGAACAACCCGCGCTCGACGGTCGGGACCATCACCGAGGTCCACGACTACCTGCGCGTGCTGTACGCCTCGATCGGCCTGCAGCACTGCCCCTCGTGCGGCCGCCCCGTGGGCAAGCAGACGGCCCAGCAGATCGTCGAGTCGATCCTCGCCCTGCCCGAGGGCGCCCGGATCCTCGTGCTCGCCCCGCTCGTCCAGAACCGGAAGGGCGAGTACCGGGACCTGCTCGACGACGTGCAGAAGCGCGGGTTCGCGCGCGTCCGGGTGGACGGGATGATCCACCAGCTCACCGAGCGGCTCCACCTCGACAAGAAGCTGAAGCACGACATCGAGCTCGTGGTGGACCGGCTCGTGGTGAAGGACGGGATCGCCTCGCGCCTCACCGACTCGGTCGAGACCGCGCTCCGCGAGGGCCAGGGCACGCTCGTCGTCGCGGACGTCGACCGCGAGCAGAAGGTCGGCCCCGGGATCGATCCCGAGGAGTACAAGAAGCACGACCGGTTCTACTCGGAGCTGAACGCGTGCCACACCTGCGGCCTCAGCTTCGGCGAGCTCGCGCCGCAGAACTTCTCGTTCAACTCGCCGCTCGGCTCGTGCCAGGACTGCCAGGGGCTCGGGACCCGCGCCGAGATGGACCCGGACCTCATCATCCCGGACCCGTCGCTCACCATCCGCGAGGGCGCGGTCGAGCCGTGGGCGAGCGGGATGGAGCGCGGCGAGGGCTGGACGTTCGAGTTCGTCGAGCACCTCTCCCGCGCCCTCAAGATCGACCTCGACACGCCGTGGGCGAAGCTCCCGAAGCGGGACCGCGACGTCGTCATGAACGGCACCGAGGCGAGCGGGAACGGCCGCGCGTACCGGATCGAGTTCGAGGGGGTCGTGAACCAGCTCTACCGCCGGTTCAAGTCCACCGGCTCCGAGGCGATGCGGCGCTACTACATGCGCTACTTCTCGGACAAGCCGTGCCAGACCTGCGGCGGCGAGCGGCTCAAGCCGGAGAGCCGCGCGGTCAAGGTGCACGGGCGCGGCATCGTCGAGCTGTCGCGCCTCACCATCGCCCAGGCGCACGGGTGGCTCGCGTCGCTCGGCCTGCGCGGGAACGAGGCGAAGATCGCGGACGAGCTGCTGAAGGAGATCCGCAACCGGCTCAAGTTCCTCCTCGACGTCGGGCTCGGGTACCTCACGCTCGACCGCCCCGGCCCGTCCCTCTCCGGCGGCGAGAGCCAGCGCATCCGGCTCGCCTCGCAGATGGGCTCGGAGCTCACGGGGGTCATCTACATCCTCGATGAGCCGTCGATCGGCTTGCACCAGCGCGACAACGGCAAGCTCCTCGGGACGCTGAAGCGGCTCCGCGACGTGGGCAACTCGGTGATCGTCGTCGAGCACGACGAGGAGACGATGGCCGAGGCCGACTGGATCGTGGACTTCGGCCCGGGCGCGGGCGAGCACGGCGGCGAGATCGTCGCCCAGGGCACGCCCGACGAGGTGAAGGCGAACCCCGCCTCGCTCACCGGCGCGTACCTCGCCGGCCGCCGCGAGATCGAGGTGCCGGCGCGGCGGCGGAACGCCGACCACGGCGCGATCACCATCGCCGGCGCGCGCGAGAACAACCTGAAGGACGTCACCGTCTCGCTGCCGCTCGGCCGGATGGTGGCGGTGACGGGCGTCTCGGGCGCGGGGAAGTCGACGCTCGTGAACGCGATCCTCCGCCCCGCGCTGATGCGGCTGCTCTACTCGACCCGCGAGGTGCCGGGGAAGCACCAGGCGCTCTCGGGTCACGAGCGGATCGACAAGGTCATCGACATCAACCAGCAGCCCATCGGCCGCACGCCGCGCTCGAACCCCGCGACGTACACGAAGGTGTTCGACTGCATCCGCGAGGTGTTCGCCCAGACCCCCGAGGCGCGCGCCTTCGGCTACCTCCCCGGCCGCTTCAGCTTCAACGTGAAGGGCGGGCGGTGCGAGGCGTGCCAGGGCGACGGGATGAAGCTCGTCGAGATGCACTTCCTCGCCGACGTCCTCGTGCCCTGCGAGGTCTGCGGCGGGAAGCGCTTCAACGAGGCGACGCTCCGGGTCCAGTTCAAGGGGAAGAACATCGCCGAGGTGCTCGACCTCTCGGTGGCCGAGGCGAAGGGCCTCTTCCAGAACCACCGCGAGATCGCGCGCATCATCACCACGCTCGAGGACGTCGGGCTCGGCTACATCAAGCTCGGCCAGCCCTCCCCCACCCTCTCCGGCGGCGAGGCGCAGCGCATCAAGCTCTCGCGCGAGCTCGCCCGCGTCGGCACCGGGAAGACGCTGTACATCCTCGACGAGCCCACGACCGGGCTCCACTTCGAGGACGTCAAGAAGCTCCTCCACGTGCTCGACCGCCTCGTCGACGCGGGCAACAGCGTCGTCGTGATCGAGCACAACCTCGACGTCATCAAGTGCGCGGACTGGGTCGTCGACCTCGGGCCGGAGGGCGGCGAGGACGGTCGTCCCCCGAGGAGGACCGGATGGATCACGACAAGACCGACATCTACGAGGACGCCGACCTCGTCCCCCGCCGCCCGAGCGTGCTGCCGTGGGTGGTCGCCGGCCTCGCGCTCATCGCAGGCGGCGCCGCGGCCGTCCTGCTCTGGATGCGCGTCGCCGCCGCCGAGAACGACGCGGCCCGCGCGAAGGCCGCGCTCGACCTCGTGAGCGCGGAGCAGGCGCAGCTCGCGCAGCGGCTCGACCGGGCCGAGGCGGACAAGGCGGACCTGCTCGCGCTCCGCAACGAGCTCTCCTCGCAGGTGGCCGCAAAGGAGGAGGAGATCGCGAAGCTGCAGGGGACCTTCCGCGAGCTCGAGTCGAAGATGCAGGAGGAGATCGCGAAGGGAGACATCCGGCTCTCGCAGGCGGGCGGCCGGATCAAGGTGGACCTCGTCGACCGGATCCTCTTCGACGTCGGCGACGCGTCGGTGACGGAGCGCGGCGCGGGCGTCCTCTCGCGCGTCGGCGCGGTCCTCGCGAACGTCGCGGACAAGAAGATCCAGGTCTCCGGCCACACCGACGACCAGCCCATCTCCGAGCGGCTCCGCGACCGCTACCCGACGAACTGGGAGCTCGCCTCCGCGCGCGCCTCGAACGTCGTGCGGTTCCTCGAGGAGAAGGCCAACGTGCCGGGGCGCCGGCTGGTCGCCGCCGCGTACGGCCCGTGGGAGCCGATCTCCTCGAACCGGACCGCCACCGGCCGCGCCCGGAACCGGCGGATCGAGATCGTGCTCACCCCGCAGCTCGCGCCGGCGGCGGGCGACGGCGCGGTGGCGAGCGCGAAGGCGGCGCCGGTG
>JAHWYA010000008.1 GCA_020028115.1 Anaeromyxobacter sp. | reverse complement strand
GGGGCACGCGGACGCGCCCCGGCCGCCCTGCCACGGCCCGGCCGCCGCCGCGCCGAAGGAGTCGAAGGCGCCCGCGCCGACGCCGGCCGGCGCGCCGTGCATCTCGCCTTCCTGCCACGATCGCGGTCCGGAGGCGGTCACCGCCGCCGCGCAGGAACCCTACGTCCCCGCGACGCGCCTCGCGCAACGCATGGCGACCGGCCATACCGAGGAGCACCGGCGCCCGGCGACCCTCGCCGGCACCGGGCGCGCCGCCCCGGAGCCCCCGCCTCCCCGAGCCTGACCGCCGTCCCGAGAGCGAAGTCGAGCGATCTGGCAGCGTCGGTCCTGGTCGAGGGAGAGATCCATGTTCGGGAAGAGCGGTCTTGGGCCGCGCCTCCGCAATTGCGGTGGCGCAGCGGTGGTGTGGTTCGTCTTGGGAGGCGCCGTCCCTGCCGGCGCGGAGGAGACGGGGGCGGCCGTCGTCGCGCCGGCAGCAGCGGAGGCACCTGCACCCGCCGCGACGGCGCTCGCGGTGGCGGCACCGGCGGTCCCCGAGGCGGTGACCCTCGGCAAGGAGGCCCTCGTCGGCGAGATCGTCGTGAAGGGCCGGCGCGGGGCCCGCACCGACTCGCTCGAGGCGCGCGAGGTCCGCGAGCGCGGAGCGCGCGACCTCGGCGAGGCGCTCTCTTCGCTGCCGTCGATCGACAAGGTCCGCAAGGGCGGCGTCGCGAACGACCTCGTCCTCCGCGGCATGAAGAAGGACGACGTCGCGGTCACGATCGACGGCGCCAAGGTCCACGGCGCCTGCCCGTCGCGGATGGACCCGCCCGCGTTCCACCTCGACTGGTCGGAGGTCGACGTCGTCCAGGTGAAGCGCGGACCGTTCGACGTCACGCAGGCGGGCGGCCTCGCCGGCGCGGTCGACGTCCGGACGCGCCACGGCCGGCCCGGCCTCGGGACCGAGCTGCACCTCGAGGGCGGCAGCGCCGGGACGTTCGCGTCCTCCCTCACCGGCTCGTGGGGTACCCCCGACGTCGACGTCCTCCTCGGCGCGGCCTACAAGGAGGGGAGCCCCTACGTCATGGGCGACGGCCGGAACTTCACCGAGGCGGTGCCGGCGAAGACCGCGACCGGCGCGCCCAACCCGGCGCGCTTCCGCGACACCTCCGACGGCCAGCAGGCCTACCGGATCGGGAGCGGCTTCGCGCGCGTCGGCGTCGCGCCGGCGCACGGCCAGCGCCTCGAGGTCGGCTACACGCGCCAGTCCGCGCCGCGCGCGCTCTACCCGTACCTCAAGATGGACGGCGTCGCCGACGACACCGATCGGCTCACGGCGCGCTGGAGCGCCGACGCCCTCGGCCCCGTCGCGGCGACGGTCCAGGGCTACTGGAGCCGCGTCGCCCACGACATGACCGACGTCTGGCGCTGCAGCGGGACCGCCACCCCGGCCTCGTGCACGGGCGCCCGCGCCCGCGACTACTCGATGGGCACCTTCGCCCGCTCCGAGGTGTGGGGCGGCCAGGCGGAGCTCCGCGGCGGCGACGCCGCGAGGACGGTCGCGTGGAAAGGCGGCGCGGACTTCTACGTCCGCAGCTGGGACAACCGGACCGAGCGCGCGCAGATGGGCGGCATGTACGCGGTCGAGGCGAGCATCCCGGACGTGCGGATCACCGGCGCCGGCCTCTACGCGGAGGGCCGGCGCACCCTCGGCGGCGACGGCGCGCGGACACGCCTGACCGCGGGGGCGCGGCTCGACCTCGCGCACTCGGAGGCGCGGACGGACCGGACCGACCTGTACCGCGTCTTCTACGTCCCCGAGAGCCTCGAGCTCCGCCGCGACGACGTCCTCTTCGGCGGCAACGTGCAGGTCGAGCGCGACCTCACGGCGTCGCTCGCCGCGTGGGCGGGGTACGGGCACGCGTCCCGCGTCCCCGATCCGCAGGAGCGCTACATCGC
This sequence comes from Anaeromyxobacter sp., assembly GCA_020028115.1. Classification (GTDB taxonomy): domain Bacteria; phylum Myxococcota; class Myxococcia; order Myxococcales; family Anaeromyxobacteraceae; genus Anaeromyxobacter. Next base: position 11,769 of record JAHWYA010000008.1, on the reverse strand, counting down.
GCTCTCCGGGATGATGGGGAACCCGGACTGGGTCGGGAACCCGGCGCTCTCCCCCACGCAGAGCGACGAAATCGATCTCGGCGTCACCTGGAAGGCGCCCGGGCTCCTCGTGAAGGCGCAGGCGTTCCACGCCTGGTACGCGAACTACGTGGACCTCGCGCAGGTCTCCATCGCGACCGGGATGGGGACGCGCACCGCGCGGACGTACGAGAACGTGCGCGCCCGGACCTTCGGCGGCGAGGCGACGGGCCGGGTCGCGCTCCCGGCGCGGCTCTCCGTCGCGGCGGGGCTCTCCTTCACCCGCGGCCTCAACGAGACGGCGGGCACCTCGCTCGCCGAGATCCCGCCGCTCAAGGGCACGCTCTCGCTCCGCTGGGACGACGGGCGGTTCTTCGTCGAGGCGGCGGAGGCGTTCGCGGCGCGCCAGGGGTTCGTCGACGCGTCGCTCGGCGAGCAGTCCACCGCCGCGTGGTGGACGACGTCGCTCAAGGCGGGCGCCGGCTTCCGCGGGGTGAAGGTGTACGCGATGGTGCAGAACCTGTTCGACCGGTTCTACGTGGAGCACCTGTCGTACCAGCGCGATCCGTTCGCGGCGGGCCTCAAGGTCCCCGAGCCGGGACGGACGTTCCTCCTCGCCGCGCACTACGCGCGGTGAGGCGCGCCGCGAGCGGTCAGCTCAGCCGGTCGAGGGCGTCGGCGACGGTCTCGACGCCCTCGACCGCGAGCCCCGCCGGGACGTCCGCGTGGCGGGCGTTCGCGGCGGGGACGAGCGCGCGCTCGAACCCGAGCCGGCGCGCCTCGGCGAGCCGGATCTCGGGCTGCGAGACCGCCCGCACCTCTCCGGCGAGCCCGACCTCCCCGAGCACGAGCGTCCGCGCCGGGATCGCGCGATCCCGGAACGACGACGCGAGGGCGGCGATGGTCGCGAGGTCCGCGGCCGGATCGTCGACGGAGAGGCCGCCCGCGACGTTCACGAAGAGGTCGCACCCCAGCAGCTCGAGCCCGACCTTCTTCTCCAGCACCGCGGCGAGGAGCGCCACGCGGTTCCCGTCGATGCCGAGGGCGGTCCGGCGCGGCGTCCCGTAGCCCGCGGGCGCGACGAGCGCCTGGACCTCGACGAGGACGGTGCGCGTGCCGTTCAGCACCGCGGCGACGGCGCTCCCAGGCGCGTCCTGCGGCCGCTCCGCGAGGAAGAGCGCGGACGGGTTCGGCACCTCCGCGAGCCCGCCCGCCTTCATCTCGAACACGCCGATCTCGGAGGCCGAGCCGAAGCGGTTCTTGTGGGCGCGGAGCACGCGGTAGGGATGAGCGCCGCCGCCCTCGAAGTAGAGGACGGTGTCCACCATGTGCTCGAGGACGCGCGGCCCCGCGATGGCGCCGTCCTTCGTGACGTGGCCGACCAGGAAGACCGGCGTCTCGGTCGTCTTCGCGTACGCCATGAGACGCGCGGTGACCTCGCGGATCTGCGTCACCGTGCCGGGCGCGCTCTGGAGATCCGGGAGGTACTGGGTCTGGATGGAGTCGATCGCCACCGCCCCCGGGGAGAGCCCCTCGGCGGCGTGGAGCACGCGGTCCGCGTCGGTCTCGGCGAGGATGCGCAGGTTCTCGGCGCCCGCGCCGAGCCGGTCCGCGCGGAGCTTCACCTGCCGCGCCGACTCCTCGCCCGACACGTAGAGGAAGGGCTTGTCGGGCCTCGAGCGCGCGAGGCGGTCGAGGGCGGCGAGGACGAGGGTGGACTTGCCGATGCCCGGGTCGCCGCCGAGGAGCACGAGCGATCCGGGGACCACGCCGCCGCCGAGGACGCGGTCGAGCTCACCGATGCCGGTGCGGTGGCGGTCGTCCTCGCCGAGGCGCGCCTCCACCTCGTGGAGCGGGATCGGGCGCGAGGTCGTCTGCGGTCCCCAGCCTCGCGCCGTCCCCTTCGGCTCGGGCGCGGAGACCTCCTCCTGCATCGTGTTCCAGCGCTTGCACCCGGGGCACTGGCCGAGCCACTTCGGGCTCGACTGGCCGCACTCGGTGCAGGCGAAGACGGTCTTCGTGCGGGAGGCGGGGCGGGACATCGCCCGCGGAGAATGACACGGCGCTCCGACACGCCCTGCCCACGGGGCGTGCCGGAGCGCCGACTCTCCCGCCGTCGCCGCGTCAGACCGCGGCGGTGCCGCGCCGCATCACCGCGAAGATGAGCGAGATGACCGCGAGCACGAGCAGGATGTGGACCCACCCGCCGATCGCCGACCCCGAGACGAGCCCCAGGGCCCACAGCACCAGCAGGATGACCGTGATCGTCCAGAGCATGTTCGACCCCCTCGCCTCGAAAGGTAGCCACCGGCGTTCCGACCGGGGAAGCACGGCCCCGCCGCCTCCCCCGGGTGCCCGTACTGCGCGCGCGGCCAGTCCTCGAGCGCCCGTGGAGCACCCGGGGGGACGGCCCGCGTCGTCAACCGCCGTTGGGCCGTGGGTTGACGATGGCCGCTCGGCTGGTGCATCGTCGCCGCCGCCATGTGCGAGACCCACGCCCGGCCGCTCCCTCCCGGCATCGCGCCGATCTCCGCCGACGAGGCCCGGCGGCTCATCCGCAGCGACTCCGGCGCCGCCCTCGAGGCCCTCCTCGACCGCGCGAGCGCGGTGCGCGAGGCGGTGCACGGCCGCGAGATCGCGCTGTGCGGGATCACGAACGCGAAGAGCGGGCGCTGCCCCGAGGACTGCGGGTTCTGCTCGCAGTCGGCGCACTTCCCCGACGCGGAGTCACCGGTCTACCCGCTCCTCTCCGCGGACGAGATCGTCGCGCAGGCGAAGGCGGCGGAGCGCGCCGGCGCCCGCGAGTTCTCCATCGTGACCTCCGGGACGCGGGTCGCGAGCGAGCGGGAGCTCGCGGTGCTCGAGGACGCCGTCCGGCGGCTCCGGGCGGAGACCGCCGTCGAGCCCTGCGCCTCGCTCGGGCTCGTGCGCGAGGAGGACCTCGCCCGCCTGAAGGCGGCGGGGCTCCTGCACTACCACCACAACCTCGAGACGGCGCGCTCGTTCTTCCCGAACGTCTGCACGACGCACTCGTACGACGCCCAGCTCGAGACCATCCGCACGGCGCGGCGGCTCGGGATGAAGCTCTGCACCGGCGGCATCCTCGGGATGGGCGAGACGCCCGAGCAGCGCGTCGAGCTCGCCGAGGAGCTCCGCGGGCTCGGGGTCGACTGCGTCCCTCTCAACTTCCTGAACCCGCGCCCGGGCACGCCGATGGCGGACGTGAAGGCGATCACGGCGGGCGAGTGCCTCGCGGCGATCGCGGTCTTCCGGCTCATGATGCCGGGCGCGCACGTGTTCGTGATGGGCGGCCGCGAGGTGAACCTCGGCGAGCGGCAGGACCTCATCTTCCGCGCCGGCGCGAACGGCACGATGGTCGGGAACTACCTCACGAGCGCCGGCCGCGCGCCGGACGAGACGGTCGCGATGGCGGAGCGCCAGGGGCTCGCGCTGCGGCCCCCCGAGACCGGGCGCCCGTGGGCGTACGGTGGCGAGGCGCCCCATGAGGCCGGCTGGAACCGGCGCGCCGTCGAGGCCGCGCCGCCGCGGCGGCTGCCCGTGGTCCGCTGACCGCCACCCGCCGCCGCCCTAGAATGGGGCGATGCCCGACGGCGGCCTCGCCTCGCTCGGAAAGCTCCTCCTCGGCGCCGCCGCGGTGCTCGCCGTCGTCGGCGGGCTCCTCCTCCTCGCGGACCGGTTCCCCGGCCTGCGGATCGGCCGCCTCCCCGGCGACGTGGTCGTCGAGCGCGAGCGGTTCAGGCTCTACTTCCCGCTCGCGACCTCGGTCGTGCTGTCGCTCGTCCTGACGCTCGTGCTGTGGCTGCTCCGCCGGCGCGGCTGACGCGGCGCCGGTGCGGGCTCCTCAGTGCGTGAGCTCGCGGACGCGCTCGCGGAGGTCGTCCGTCGCCTCGCGGGCGCGCGACTCGAACGTCGGCTCCGAGAAGATGCCCCAGTACCAGGCGAGGACCAGCGCGAGGGCGACCACCGCGAGCACGGCCAGCCAGAGCATGCGGCGGCGATCCGCGACCGGCATGGCCGTCAGAGCCCCATCTGCTGCACGAGGTAGCCGCGCTCGCGCAGCGCCCGGAGGATCTCCTCGACGTGCTCGGGGCCGCGCGTCTCGAGCGTGAGCTGGAGGGTCGTGTCGCCGAAGCGGTAGGCGAAGGCGCGCGTGTGGTGGACCTCGATCACGTTCGCGCGGACGTTCGCCACGATGTTCGAGACCTTCGCGAGCTGGCCGGGCTTGTCCTGCAGCGCGACGCTGATCCGGACGAGGCGGCCGTCCTTCACGAGGCCGCGCTCGATCACCCGGGCGACGAGGTTCACGTCGATGTTGCCCCCGGAGAGGACGGTCACCGTCCGCTTCCCCTCGAGCCCCCGGACCTTTCGCTGCATGAGCGCGGCGACGCCCACCGCGCCCGCGCCCTCGACGACGGTCTTCTCCCGCTCGAGCAGGTAGAGGATGGCGCTCGCGATCTCCTCCTCGGAGACGGTCACGATCTCGTCCACGTACTTGCGGACGTGCTCGAGGGTGAGGTCGCCCGCGCGCTTCACGGCGATGCCGTCCGCGATGGTGTTCGCGGGCTCGAGCGTGACGGGGCGGCCCGCCTCCACCGCCTGGAGCATGCAGGGGAGCGCCTCGGTCTCGACGCCGATCACCTGGATGGAAGGCCGGAGCGCCTTCGCCGCGACGGCGACGCCGGACACGAGCCCGCCGCCGCCGATCGGGACGACGATCGCGTCCGCCCCCGGCTCCTGCGCGAGCACCTCGAGGGCGATCGTGCCCTGGCCGGCGATGACGTCGGGATCGTCGAACGGGTGGACGAAGGTGAGCCGCTCCGCCTGCTCGAGGCGGCGGGCCTCCGCGTACGCCTCGTCGTAGTTCGCGCCGTGCAGGACCACCTTCGCGCCGTGGCCGCGGGTGTTCGCGACCTTCATGATCGGCGTCGCCTCGGGCATGACGATGGTCGCGCGCACGCCGAGCCGGCCGGCGTGGTACGCGACCGCCTGCGCGTGGTTCCCGGCGCTCGCGGTGATGAGGCCGCGCACGCGGTCCGCCTCCGGCATCAGCAGGAGCTTGTTCAGGGCGCCGCGCTCCTTGTAGGCGCCCGTCATCTGGAGGTTCTCGAGCTTCAGCCACGCGTCCGTGCCGGTGAGCCGCGAGAGCGTCTCGCTGCGCGCGCACGGCGAGAGGTAGATCCGGTCCCGGATCCGGTCGAGCGCGGCGCGGACGTCGTCGAGGGTGACCATCCGACGGGGCATACCGCCGCGACGCGGCGCGGGCAAGTCGGGGGCTCCTCGCCACCGCCCGCCGCAGGCAGGCAGCGTGCGCGGGATCAGTGCTGGACGAGGCGGCGGGCAAGCTCCACCCGGTTCCGCACGCCGAGCTTGTCGAAGATCGTCTTCAGGTGGCTCTTCACCGTCTGCGAGGCGATCCCGAGCCGCTCGGCGACCTCGCGCGAGCGGAGACCGTCCGCGACGAGGAGGGCGACCTCTCGTTCACGCTGGGTGAGCCCGTCGGCAGGCGCCACGGCGGGGACCGGCTCCGGCCCGAGCTGGACCGGCTCCGGCAGCGGCTCGCGCCAGAGGTGGAGCTGCGTGCGGCCCTTCCCGACCGCGGTCACCTCGATCCGCAGCCGCTCGCCGAGCCCCTCCATCACGAGCGTGCGGCGGATCCCCGGCGCGCCCGACTGAGCGCCCTGCGTGAGGCCCCGGAGCTCCCCCGGCACCGCAGCGCCGTCGGCCGCGTCGGCGAAGAAGACCTTCAGCATCTCCTCCGCCTGGCGATCACAGCGCAGGAGTCCGTCGGCGTCGCTGTGAGCAGCAGCGCCTCGGGGCGCCGGAACGCGAACGTTGGCGCGCATCATGGTCCACCCCCTATCGGAAAATGCCGCTTTCCGACGGATCCATACTACAGCCCTGCGGATGAGTGGTCAGCCGCCCCGCGGGAACCGCACATCCGCTCTTTTGGGGATGCGCGGTTCTCACCCGACGTGCGGGTCGGACGATGCGTCTGGGCGCGGATCGGTGCGGCCCGCAGGAACCGCGCGCAACACCCACGCACGCACGTCTGCGGGGTTTGCGCCGCGTCCCGTCGCGCGCATGTACCTGAACGCCGGGCACCTTTCGTGGTCCCCGCGGCAATACGCCACGGTCACCTCGCGTGGGACGGGGAGCGGGTCCCCTGCGGCGGCGCGACACAGCGAGCGGGTTCCGGCGAGGTGCGGGCAGGTCATTCGGTCGGGCGGCGTTCGCCCGGCCAAAGGTAGGGCGCGCGCGGCCGGCCGGCGGCGGCGATCGGTCGGCTGCCTGCCCGGCGCCGCGACCGGGTCTCATAGGTCTCGGCCTACACCTTGATGTCGTAGCCGAGCTTCACGTCCGCCGCGCACTGCCCCCCTCGGATGCCCCAGTTCTCGAGCGGTGGGTCGTGCAGGACGATGAGCACGGCGTCGCGCCGGACACCGGCGCGCTCGAGGTTGTCGACCGCGAGCCGGAACAGCCGGCGCTTCGCGTCGGCGGAGCGTCCGGCGAACAGGTTCGCCTCGACGAACACCGCGTCGGGTCCGTACCTCGACTCGAAGTGCTCGGGCGGCAGCTCGTGGACGAGCTGGTTCCGGTCGTCGGGCTGGATCTTGAGCGCCTCGACGAACGCGGCGTGGAGGCCGTCGAGGATCGCCTTCTTCTGCGCGGGGGTCCGGCCGGCGCGCAGGTGGACGTGGACGATGGGCATACCGGGAGTCTACCCCGGCGCCGCGGCGCGTTCTGCTCCACCCGCGGCCGGTAGAAGAAGCAGACGTCACCCCGCTCGGTGATCCGCGGGGGCTCGGGTCCGCCGCCGGCCCGGGGTTTCCGCCGGCGCGGCATCGCTCACCGCGGCCACGCGGTCGCCGCCACCGGCGTCGCGGTCGTCGCGGCCGGCGACGCGTCGAAGGTCGCGAGGACGCCGAGGTGGTCGGACGGCGAGAGCCCGCCGGGCGTGCGCGCGCTCTCGTTCACCCGGACCGCCTGCGTGGGGCGCAGCTCGGGCGTCGAGAAGAGGAGGTCGATGCGGGTCGAGAGGCTCCCGCCGCGGAGGTCCCCGCTCCAGCAGCAGGTGAGCCCGGCGTTTCCGTCGTTCACCACCGTCCAGGCGTCCTGGAGCCGCGTCGCGGACGCGAGGAAGAGCGCGTAGCCGGTCGAGCCGGGCGGGAGGTTCATGTCCCCGGCGAGGATCGTCGGCTGGGTCGCGGGGTTCGCGACGCCGAGGAGGTCCGTGACTTGCTGGCTCGCGATGTCCGGGGAGAACGCCTCGAGGTGGGTGTTGAAGAGCCGGACGGTCTTCCCGCCGGCGCGCAGATCGGCGGAGACCCACCCCCTGCGGATCTGGACCGGGATCGCGGGGCCGCCGGGGATCGGGTTCGTGAGGGTCAGGCTCGCGAGGTGCGGGAACGTCCCGGAGGACGTCGCCGCGACCGGGACCGACGGCTTCGCGATGATCACGTCGCGATCGGTGAGGCGGTAGTCGTTCCCGCTCGCCCCCGGCAGCTCGAGATCGGCGTTCGTGACCGTCCCGACGACCCGGTACACCAGGTTGCGGCTGGCGAGCTCGCGCGTGAGGACGTCGAGGAAGTCCACCGCGACCGTCCCCGCGTTCGGGATCGGCAGGTGGTCGCCCGGTGACTGGGAGCGCCAGAGGGAGACCTCCTGCAGCGCGACCACGTCCGGGTCTCCGGCCTGGATCGCGTCCGCGATGACGCGCGCCCGCGACGGGAAGTCGGTCGTCTGCACGCTCGCCCAGAGCAGCTCGACCGTCGTCAGGAGGTCCGCGCCCTGGGCGAGGAGCAGGTCCAGATCGGCCCCCAGATAGAGGTTCTGCGTCATCACCTTGAGCGTGGTCGGGCCAGCCTGCGGCGGCGGCGCGGCGGCGGTGTCGTCGTCGTTCCCGCACCCGCCGAGCGCGGCGGCGAGCACGAACAGGGTCGCGAGGAAGCGGCGCATGCAGACCTCCGGTGGCGCGGGGTCGCGTGCGCCACCGGGTAGATCTGCGTCCTGGGACGTCCGCTCGACATGCCCCGTCCGTCCGCGACGGGCGTGTACGGATGCGCGTGTGCAGACGGGCGAGCGCCCGGCTACCGGAGCTCGACCTCGAACCCGAGGCGGCGGACGGACTCGAGGAGCTCGTCCGCGGGCTGCACCTTGAGCGGCACCGAGATGGTCGTCTCGGTCTGCTCCGGGATGACGGCCCGCACCGTGACCGGCGTCGCGCCCGGGTGCTTCCCGAGGAGCGCCTTCAGCCCGCCCGCGCGATCGGAGGTGAGCCGGTCGGCGTCGATCCGGAGCGCGATCTCGCTCGTCTTGTGCCGGCGCACCGCGGAGAGCGGCTCGACGTCGGTCGCCGTGATCTCCGCCTTCGGGTTCTCCTCGTCGCGGGTGTTCACCCGGACCTCGCCGTGGACGAGGAGCGGCTCCTCCGACTTCGCGAACGCCTCCCAGTCCGCCCAGCCCTTCTGCGCGGGCCGCCCGTTCTGCTGCGGGCGCGCGCCCCAGCAGATGACCTCGACCGTGCCGGTGAGGTCCTCGAGCGTGAGGATGCCGAAGCGCGTGCCCTTCTCCTTCGTCACGCGCTCGCGGAGCGCCGCGACGATGCCGACGACCGTCACCTTGTCGCCGTGGCGCTTCTGGGCGACCGCGGCGCAGGTGGTGGACGCGTAGCGCTTCGCCTCCTTCTCGTAGCCCTGGAGCGGGTGGCCGGTCAGGTAGAAGCCGAGGGCCTCCTTCTCGAAGGCGAGGCGGACGCGCTCCGGCCACTCCTCGACCCGGAGGTCGCCGACGAGGTCGCCGATCTTCGGGTAGCGCGGCTTCGCGTCGACCTCGGCCGCAGGGCCGCCGAAGAGGCTCGCCTGGCCCGAGGCGCGGTCCGCCTGCGCCGACGCGCCCGCGGCGAACGCCGCGTCGATGCCGGCGTAGAGCTGCCAGCGCGGGACACCCTCGAAGTCGAACGCGCCGGACTTCACGAGCGCCTCGACCACCTTCTTGTTGATCTTGCGCGAGTCGACCCGCGAGGCGAAGTCGACCAAGCTCTTGAACGGCCCGCCCGCGGTCCTCGCCTCGAGGGTCGCCTGGACCGCGGAGTCGCCGACGCCGCGCACGGCGCCGAGGCCGAAGCGGATGCGCCCCTTGCTGTCCTTCTTCGAGCCGTCGGCGGGCGGGAACGCCGAGAAGTCCTTCCCGGACTCGTTCACGTCCGGCGGGAGCACCTCGAGCTTGTCGGCGCGCGCCTCGGCGACGTGGAGGACGACCTTGTCGGTGTTCGAGGCCTCGCTCGAGATGAGCGCCGCCATGAACTCCACCGGGTAGTGGGCCTTGAGCCACGCGGTCTGGACGGTGAGGAGGCCGTACGCGGCGGAGTGCGACTTGTTGAAGCCGTACGCCGCGAACTTCTCCATGAGGTCGAAGATGCCGTTCGCGACCTTGTCGTCGACGCCGCGCCGCTTCGTCCCCTCGAGGAAGCCGACGCGCTCCTTGGCCATCTCCTCGGCCTTCTTCTTCCCCATCGCGCGGCGGAGCAGGTCGGCGCGGCCGAGGCTGTAGCCCGCGAGGACCTGCGAGATCTGCATCACCTGCTCCTGGTAGACGATGACGCCGTAGGTCGGCTCCAGGACCTTCTCGAGATCCGCGTGCGGGTAGCGGACGGGCTCCTTCCCGTGCTTGCGGTCGATGTAGACGTCCACCATCGTCCGGCCGTCCTCGAGCTTCTGGTCGAGGGGGCCCGGGCGGTAGAGCGCGCCGGCGGCGATGACGTCCTCGAACCGCGAGGGCTTCATCTTCATCACCATCTCGGTGAAGCCGGAGGACTCCATCTGGAAGACGCCGGCGGTGTCGCCGCGGCTGATGAGCGCGTAGACGGCCGGATCGTCGAGCGGGACGTCGGACGCGCGGAACTCGCGCATGTCGGGGTGGTTCTGCTTCACCAGCCGAAGCGCGTCGTCGATGACGGTGAGGGTCTTCAGGCCGAGGAAGTCGAACTTCACGAGCCCGGCCTTCTCGACCTCCTCCTTCGCGAACTGCGACACGAGCATGTCGCTCTTGTCGTCCTTGTACGCGGGGACGTACTCCCAGAGCGGCTTGTCCGCGATGACGACGCCGGCGGCGTGGAGGCCCGCCTGCCGGTTCAGCCCCTCGAGCGCCATGCCGATGTCGAGGAGGTCCTTCGTCGTGACGACGTTCACCTTCCCGGCCTCGTCGGTCCAGCGCGAGATCTCGGTGGGCCGGTCGAGCAGCTCCTTCAGGCGCGGCTCGTTCTCGATGCACTCCTTGAGCGGGGGCGTCTTGCCCTGGACCGGGTCCGGGACGAGCTTCGCGATCTTGTCGCCCTCGGAGAACGGGAGCCCCATCACCCGGACGACGTCGCGGATCACCGAGCGCGCCTTGAGCGAGCCGAAGGTGATGATCTGCCCGACGTTGTCCTGGCCGTACTTCCCGCGGACGTAGCGGATCACCTCGTCGCGGCGGTTCTGGCAGAAGTCGATGTCGAAGTCCGGCATCGACACGCGCTCGGGGTTGAGGAACCGCTCGAAGAGGAGGTTCCAGCGGAGCGGGTCGAGGTCGGTGATGCGGAGCGACCAGGCGACGATCGAGCCCGCGCCGGAGCCGCGGCCGGGGCCGACCGGGATCTCGCGCTCCTTCGCCCAGTTGATGAAGTCCTGGACGATGAGGAAGTAGCCGGAGAACCCCATCTTCCGGATGACGCCGAGCTCCATGTCGAGCTGGCCGCGGTAGACGTCGCGGTCGTGCGGGTACTTCCCCTCGATCTCGCGGAAGCGCCGGTCGAGCCCCTCGCGGGCGAGCTTCAGGATGAAGTCGTCCTCGCTCATCCCCTCCGGCAGGGTGAACTTCGGGAGGAAGGTCTTCCCGAGCGGCAGGTCGACGTTGCACATCGCCGCGATCTCGGCGGAGCGCGCGACGGCGTCCTCGAGGCCGGGCAGGGCGGCGACCATCTCGCCGGGCGAGGTGATGAAGAGCCCGTCGGTGTCGTGCTTGAGGCGCTTCGGGTCGGAGAAGGTCTTGTTCGACGCGATGCACATGAGGACGTCGTGCGCCTTCGCGTCCTCCCGCCGCACGTAGTGGGCGTCGGCGGTGGCGACGAGCGGGATGCCCTCGTCGCGCGACAGCTGCTGCAGCCGCGCGTTGACCTCGAGCTGCTCCCTCATCCCGTTCGACTGCACCTCGAGGAAGAAGGAGCCCGGCTCGAAGATGTCGCGGTACTCGCGGGCGGCGGCGCGGGCGGCGTCCATCTCGCCGTGGCGGATGAAGCGCGGGACCTCGCCGGCGAGGCACGCCGTCATCCCGACGAGCCCCTTCGAGTGGTCGCGGAGGAGCTTCTTGTCGATCCGCGGGTCGTAGTAGAAGCCCTCGGTGAACGCCTTCGACGAGAGCGTGCGGAGGTTGTTCCAGCCCTCCGCGTTCTTCGCGAGCAGGATGAGGTGGCGGCCGATCCGCTCCTTGCGGTCGAAGCGGTCGTTCGCGACGTACGCCTCCATCCCGAGGATGGGCTTCACCCCGGCGTCCTTCGCCTTCTTGTAGAAGTCCACCGCGCCGAACAGGTTGCCGTGGTCGGTCACGGCGACGCTGTTCATCCCCTTCGCCTGCACCGTCTTGAGCAGGTCCTTGATGCGGATCGCCCCGTCGAGGAGCGAGTAGAGCGTGTGCAGGTGCAGGTGGACGAAGTCGGCCATCGGGAGGACCGATCTAGCAGGCCGCTCTGACGGCGGG
>JAHWYA010000202.1 GCA_020028115.1 Anaeromyxobacter sp. | reverse complement strand
CGCCCTGCCGCTCGCGCGGCGCAGCGCGAGGCGACCGGGCAGCGGCCGCAGGCCGGCGCCGGCTTCCCGCAGATCGTCGCGCCGAGCTCCATGAGCGCCTGGTTGAGATCGCCCGGCCGGCGCGGATCGACGAGGTCCGCCGCGAGCGCGCCCAGCCGGGCGCGCGTGCGCGCGGCGGCCGGATCGCCGGCGACGAGGAAGAGGCGCGCGAGGACGCGCGCGACGTTCCCGTCGACGGCGGCCGCGGGGATGGCGAACGCGATGGAGGCGACCGCGCCCGCCGTGTACGGACCGAAGCCGGGGAGCGCGCGCAGCGCCTCCACCGACGCCGGGAGCCCGCCGTGGCGTGCGAGCGCCTCCCGCGCGGCGGCGTGGAGGTGGCGCGCCCGCGCGTAATAGCCGAGCCCGCTCCAGAGGGCGAGGACCTCGTCCTCCGCCGCCGCGGCGAGCGCCTGGAGCGTGGGGAAGCGCGCGACGAGCCGCTCGTAGTACGGGATCGCCGCCCGCACCTGCGTCTGCTGCAGGAGGACCTCGGCGAGCCAGACGCGGTACGGGTCGGCGGCGTGCTGCGGAAACCGCCACGGCAGCGCGCGGTGCCCGGCGTCGTACCAGGCGAGGAGCCGCCGCCGGATCGCGCGGGGGCTCCCCGAGGCCGCGGCCTCCGTCAGGCGGCGCGCCGCTTGCGCCACGCGACGACCCCCGCGAGGGCGCCGACGACCCCGCCCACGATGGCGCCGATGAGGCCGGCGCGCGACGCGGCGGCGAGGATCGGCGTGCCGCCCTGCTCCCCTCCCGTGATGGACGCGGCGTGCGCCTCGAAGCCGGCCCGCAGCGCGGGGAACTGCGAGCGGAGCGAGGTGTAGGTGACGACCGCGCTGTTCGGGACGCCCGGCACGAGGATCGCCATCTGGCGCTCGAAGCGGAACCGGCAGCCGCCTACTTCACGCGCCGGTCGACCGCCTCCCAGCGCACGTTCTTCAGGAAGGCGTCGAGGTACTTCGCGCGCTCGGTGGCGAGGTAATCGCGCATGAACGCGTGCTCCCACCCGTCCAGCACGAGGATGGGCGCGAAGCCGACCGGGACGTTGTCCTGGTGCAGCTGCACGAAGTGGTTCGACAACCAGCCCGTGGACGGATCCTGGAACGTCATCGCCCAGCCGATGCCGGGCATCGTCGCGACGGCGCGGAAGTCCGCGAGCCAGGTCTCGAACTTCCCGAAGGAGGACTCGACCGCCTTGCGGAACTTCGAGCCGGCGGGCGGCTCGGGCTGCGCGCCCGGCGCCATGTTCTCGAAGTAGTACTCGTGGTTCACCATGCCGCTGTACTCGAACCCGAGCCGACGGGTGAGCTCGGCGTAGACGGGATCGGCACCGACTGCCTTCCCGTCGTTACAGAGCGCGAAGAGCTTCTCCGTGAGCGCGTTCGTGCGCTTCACGTATCCCTCGTACAGCTTGAGGTGCTCCTCGATCTGCTTGTCCGAGATGCCGGTGAGGCCTCGGACCTTCGAGTAGTCGCGCGGGCTGTACTTCTTCACGTCGGCCATGAACTCCCTCCGGGGGCCTCCGCGGCCCCGAGCGCTCTGGTGCGTGCCCCGGGAGGTACTCACACGCTCCGCCACAATCAAGTCGCCAAACGGGTCCCCGCCGGGGCGTGGAGTTCACTCACGGACAATGAACGCGGGACGTCATCGTGGAGGTGGTCGTGGACCACGGGTGCGTTTCACGGTGGAGGCGTGCGGTGCTAACGTGCGCCGCGTGGCACGTTCCCGTCGCACGGCCCTCCTCCGCCGCGCCGCCCGCTGGCTCGTCGCCCTGGCCGCGCTCTCCGCGGCCGGCCTCGCCGTCCTCTGGGCGACGCTCCCGGAAGCGGCGCCGCTCGCGCGCGAGAACCCGCGGAGCACCGCGCTCATCGAGCAGCGCCGGGCCGAGGCGAAGGAGCGCCGGCGCCCCTTCCGTCCGCGCCAGACCTGGGTATCGCCGGACCGCCTGTCGCCCCGCCTCGTGGACGCGGTGCTGCTCTCGGAGGACGCGAACTTCCTCGGCCACGACGGGATCGACTGGCTGGCGATGCGCGACGCGGCGGAGCACGACCTGCGCGTCGGGCGCTTCGCGCGCGGCGCGTCGACGATCACGCAGCAGCTCGCGAAGAACCTGTGGCTCGGCACGCGCAAGAGCCTGTGGCGGAAGGTCGAAGAGGCGGTGCTCGCCGCGAAGCTCGAGCGCGCGCTCTCGAAGCGCCGCATCCTGGCGCTGTACCTCAACGTGGTGGAGCTCGACGACGGCGTGTTCGGCGCCGAGGCGGGCGCGCGCCACCGCTTCGGGACCTCCGCCGCGGACGTGTCCGTCGCGCAGGCGGCGGTCCTCGCGTCGATGCTCCCCGCGCCGCGGCGCGTGGACCTCGCGCGCCCGTCGAGCTGGCTCCGCAGCCGCTCGCGGCGGCTCCTCGACCGGATGCTCGCGGCGAAGCGCGTGTCCGCGGAGGAGCACCTGCGCGCGAGCGCCGAGCTCGAGCGGATCCTCGCGGGGCCGAGGCCGATGGACGACGGGGAGGATCCGCCTGAGGAGGAGAGCGCGGAAGCGGGGCCCGTGGCGGCGGCGCCCACGTCCACGACCACGTCCACGACCACGTCCACTACCGCGACCCCGATGCCGACCGCGACCGAGGGAGCGACCCCGACCCCGACCACGATCGTCCTGCCCCCCGCGCCCCAGCGCTAGGGCACCGGGAACGGTCCCACGTACGGGACCGGCACGCAGTGGTCGGGATACGTCCCGAAGCTGCACGGCGGAGTGCCGCACGTGAAGTTCGCGGGGTCACGCACATACGTCAGGCACGCCGCCGGGCCCCAGCACTGGCTGAAGCTCCCGCTCCCGCCGCCGGACGCGGGGGACCGGGTGTACGTGACCGCCGCGCGGCCCGCGCCGGCCCGATCGTACGCCGTCGTGATGGTGAGCACGTCGTCGTTCGGGTTCCGGATCCGGAAGTCGAACCGGCCGCTGCCGTCCCGGAAGCCCGCGTACCCGTAGCCGAACTGCTCCACCCCGAACCCGCCGGTCGAGAACCCGAGGTCGATCGTCACCGGATCGCTCATGCGGTCGTAGAGGATCTCCATCCGGCCCCGGGGCGTCGTCAGGTCGTTGATCCCCACCTTCCACATGTTGTCGAAGTCCAGCACCACCCGGCCGCTCCCGCGACGCGCGGAGGCGCCGTCGAACGACCCCACGATCACCGGGTCGAACCCCGCCGGATCGCCGGCGACGCGCGCCTCGAACCGGTACTCGTGGGCGGGGCGCTCCTCGGTCCCGTACGGGAACGAGCGCACCATCACGATCTGGATCTCGCGGCCGGGGTGGTGCTCGTCCGGGAAGGGACCCCAGCGGCGGGCGTTCTCCTCGCGGGCGGTCGGCGGGACCCTCCGCACGACGTCCACGAGCGACACGACGAAGTCCACGCCCGCGTTGAGGCCGTCGGAGGTCGGCTTCGCGGACAGCCACACGTCGGCGGTCCCGCTCGTGCACCCCGCAGGATCGAGCACCGCCCCGGCCGCGCTCGCGGTCGCGGGCGGCGTGACCCGCAGATCGTCGCGCGTCGGGAGCGCCACGAGGAAGCGCAGGTCCTCGGTGGAGTAGTTCCCGCACCCGGCGAGCAGCGCGAGCGCCGCCGCGGCCGTCCCGCTATTCACCCAGCGCATACTCGACCCCGAGGAGCGCTTCGGCGAAGCCGAGGATCCGATCTTCGTCCACGTTGTAGAACAGGTAGGACACCCGGACCCGCGCCACGGCGGAGACGCGCCGGGTCACGCGCCACGCGGCGGCGCCGGTGAGGCCCGGGGTGGCGGTGAAGAAGTACTGGGCCGGCAGCGCGTCGGTCTCGGAGAAGGTCCGCTGCAGCCAGGTGAACGCGACGCGCGCTCCCGCCGAGAGCGTGACGGGGCCGAGCCGGACGTCGTGCCAGATCGAGACGCCGGCGGCGACCTCCGAGAACCGGACCTCGATGGGATCGACGCCCGGGAGGCGCAGCTCGCCGCGTCCACCGCCGAGCGCGAGGTCGAGCCCCCACGCGAGGCCGTGGCCGAGATCGTCCCGGACCGCCGCCTCGACGCCGGCGAGCGTCGCGGGCGGGAAGAGGCCGTCCCGCGCGGCCCGGGAGAAGAAGCGCTGGGACCCCGCGCCCGCGACGAGGGCGAGCCGCCGCCCGCCGAAGCCCTTCTGCGGATCGCGGTCGAGCGGGAGGCGGTCCATCCGCCCCTCGTCGAACCCGACCGGCGTGCCGTCCACGTCCACCCTCGCGACGAGGAGGCCCGACTCGTCGGGGAGCCGCTTCTTCACCGTGTAGCGGCCGTCGGCGAGCGCGATCCGCCGCTCGCTGCCGCCCACCTTCGCGACCTCGGCCACCGCCCGCCCGGCGCGGTCGAGCACGACGTAGAGCCCCTCCGCCCCGGAGTCGAAGACGAGGCCGCCGGCGGCGGGCGCGAGCTCGGAGAGGACGACGTCGCCCGCGCCGCCGAGGTCGTACAGGAACACCGGGTGCTGCACGCCGCCCGCGCTCGACGCGGTCGAGCCGACCGTGCGCGCGTAGGCGTACGCGTACGCCTCGCCGAGCGTGACCCGCCCGTCGCCCGACGCGTCCGCCCCGCCGAGCAGGCCGGAGGCGAGGTGGTGGGTGAACCAGCTCGCGCCGATGGAGTCGGACTCCTGCGAGTCCTCGTCCGCGGCGGACGACGCGATGAGCACGAGCCCCGACGGGCCGGACTCCGCGCCGGTCTTCACCGCGAACGCGGGCGCCGGGCGCACCCCCTTCGCGCGCGCGATCGCGCCGGACCGGCAGGAGTCGAGCAGGCCGATCCGCACGTCCGCCGGGGCGCGCTCGAGCGCCGCGCGGAGCTCCTCGAGCGGGACGCGGCCGGAGCCGAGGCGCAGCGCGTCCTCCTTCGCGTGGCCGGAGTAGTAGACGACGAGCAGCGTCCGCTCGCCCGCGGCGCGCGCC
>JAHWYA010000201.1 GCA_020028115.1 Anaeromyxobacter sp. | reverse complement strand
CGTCTGGACGCTGCGCGGGACGCGCATCTGGGTGGACCCCGGCCCGGGGGCCCTCGTGCGCGCCCTCTCCTCGCGCCCGAAGCTCGACCCGGCCGCGACCGACGTCGTCGTCGTCACCCACAGGCACCTCGACCACTCCGGCGACGCGACGGTGGTCGTGGAGGCGATGACGCGCGGCGGCTTCTCGCGCCGGGGGACGCTCCTCGCGCCGCAGGACGCGCTCGAGGAGGAGCCGGCGGTGCACCGCTACGCCCAGGGCTTCGTCGCCCGGCGCGGCGTCCTCGCGCCGGGGAGCCGCCACGAGCTCGCCCCGGGCGTCGTCCTCGAGACCCCCATCGCGCACGACCACGGGGTCGAGACGTACGGCTACCGGCTCTCCGCCCCCGGCTTCGCGGCGGCGCACGTCGTCGACACCGCCTGGCTGGACGGGCTCGCCGAGGCGTACGCCGGGGTGGACCTCCTCCTCGTGAACGCGACGCTCGCGGCCGGCCGGGACCCGCGCCTCCGCCACCTCGGCGCGGACGACGCGGAGCTGCTCGTCCGCGCCATCCGGCCGCGCCTCGCGGTCCTCACCCACCTCGGGATGAAGATGCTCCGCGCGGGCCCCGAGCGCGTGGCGCTCGGGATCAGCGAGCGCACCGGGATCCCGACGGTCGCCGCCCGCGACGGCTGGCTGCTCCCGCTCGATCCGCTCCCCGAGCACCCGAGCACGGGCCGGCGCCCGCTCCCGGATCGTGAGCCCGCGAGCGGTTCGCGGTAGAACGGGCCGGGTGGCCACCCTCGCCCTCGCCGCCGCCGCGCTCTCCCTCGCCGCCTGGGCCCGGCTCGCCTGGCTCGGCCACGCCGATCGGCGCGCGCTGGTGCGCCTCCCGGAGGGCGCGGAGGGGCCGCTGCCGCCGGTGACGGCGATCGTCCCGTGCCGGAACGAGGCGCGGAGCGTGGAGCGGGCGATGCGCTCGCTGCTCGCGCAGGACCTCCCGGACCTCCAGGTCGTCGCCGTCGACGACCGCTCCGAGGACGGGACCGGCGCCATCCTCGACCGGCTCGCGGCGGAGGACCCGCGGCTCGAGGTCGTCCACGTGACGGCGCTCCCCGAGGGCTGGCTCGGGAAGAACCACGCCTGTGCGGCGGGCGCCCGGCGAGCGCGCGGCGCGTGGCTGCTCTTCACCGACGCCGACGTCGTCTTCGCCCCCGAGGCGCTGTCCCGCGCCGCCACCGCGGCGCGCCGCCACGGGCTCGGCCACCTCGCGGTCGTGCCCCGGTTCGTCGCGCCCGGCCTCCTCGAGCGCGCGTTCGTCACCGCGTTCGCCGCGCTGCTCGCCCCCTTCGTCGGCGTGCGCGACCTCCGGCGCCCGGGGACCCGCGCGTACTTCGGCGTCGGCGCGTTCAACCTCGTCCGGCGCGAGGCGTACGAGCGCGCGGGGGGGCACGGGCGGCTCCCGCTCGAGGTGGTGGACGACATCAAGCTCGGGCTCCTCCTGCGGCGGAGCGGCGTCCCGCAGGGCGTCGCGGACTGCGCGGGCCTCGTCTCCGTGCGGTGGCAGCACGGGTTCCTGCCGTCCGTGCTCGGCCTCGTGAAGAACGCCTTCGCGGCGCTCGAGTACCGTCCGCTCCGCGCCGCCGCGGCCGCGGCGCTCGGGTTCGCGGGCGGGGTCCTCCCCGTGGCGCTCCTCGTCGCGGGGCCGGGCGCGCTCGTCCGGATCCTCGCCGGGGCCGCCCTCGCGGTCGCGGCCCTCCACCACGCCGAGGCGGCGCGCCGCCTGTCCGGCGCGAGCGGCGCGGAGGGGCTCCTCATGCCCGCGTGCGCGATCCTTCTCTCCGCGGTCGTGCTCGCGAGCGCCGCCGCGGCCTGGGCGCGCGGCGGCGTCGTGTGGCGCGGGACGCACTACCCGCTCGCGCGCGTTCGCGCAGGGTGCCTGCGCGACGAGGACCTGCCCGTGTCGGGAGCGGTCGGCTGGGGGGAGCCGGGGACGTCCTGACGGTCCGGGCGCCCGCCTCGCCGTTCGATGATAGGTTTCGCGCGATGCTCGGACCTGGGGAGCACGAACCCGTCCCGGTGCTCGACGCCTGGGACGAGACGGCCGCCTTCCGGGGCGTCCGCCTGGCGCTGCCGCCGGCCCTCGCCCGCGCGCACGAGCGCCCCGGGCAGGTCGTGAAGGCGCGCGCCGGCGCCGGCGAGGCGTTCTTCGCGCTCGCGAGCGCGCCCGACCCGGGCGCGACGGCCGAGCTGCTCGTGAAGCGCGGCGGGAAGGTCTCGGACGCGCTCGTCCGCGCCGCCGTGCCGGGGCGGACCATCGAGCTCACCCGGCCGTTCGGCGCCGGTTTCGACGTCCAGGACGCGGAGGGGCGCGACGTGCTCCTGTTCGCGGCGGGGTCGGCCATCGCGCCGATCCGCTCCCTCGTCCAGCACGTCATGACCCACCGGAACCGGTTCGGGGGCGTGACGCTCTTCTACGGGCAGCGCCACGGGGCGGAGTTCGCCTACCGCGCCGAGCACGTCGACTGGGAGCGGCGCGGGATCCGCGTGGTCCTCTGCCCGTCGGGTGCCGACGACGCCTGGCCGGGCGTGCGCGGCCGCGTGACGGACGTGGCGCGCTCGCTCGGCTTCGGGGGCGCGAAGCCGGCGGAGGCGATCGCCTTCGTCTGCGGGATGACCGCCATGGTGGAGGACGTGCGGCGGACGCTCGCCGCGGCCGGGGTCCCCCCGGAGCGCGTCCGCGCGAACTTCTAGGAGCCCGAACCCCATGTCCGAACAGCACTCGCGGGTCCTCCTCGTCGTCCTCCTCGTCGCGGCCGTGGCGCTCACCGGCGTCATCATCTCGCCGTTCTGGCAGGCGATCTTCCTCGCCGCGGTCCTCGCCGCGGCGCTCCGGCCGCCGATGGAGTGGCTCGCGCTCCGCCTCCGCGGGCGGCGCACCCTCGCCGCCGCGATCGTGACGCTCGCGCTCCTGTTCGTGGTGCTCCTGCCGCTCGCCGGGCTCGGCGCGATCGTCGTCCAGCAGATCGCCGACGGGATCCAGTGGCTGCGCGAGACGATCCAGAGCGAGGGGGTGCGCGGGCTCCTGGAGCGACTCCCGTCCGCGGTCCAGCGCGGCGCGGAGGAGCTCCTCCGGCTCATGCCCGAGCCGGAGCGGCAGCTCCGGAGCCTCGCCGGCCAGCAGGGCGGCCAGGCCGCGGCGGCGGTGGGGGGCCTCCTCGCCGCGACCGGCACCGTCGTCTTCCAGACCGTGATGATGCTCATCGCGTTCTTCTTCTTCCTCACCGACGGCCGCCGGCTCGTCGCCTGGCTCGACGGCAACGTCCCGCTCCGCCCGGGCGCGCTCCGGACCCTGCTCGAGGACTTCCGGCAGACGAGCGTCTCGGTGCTGTTCGCGACGCTCGGCACGGCGGCGATCCAGACGGTCGTCGCGCTCGCCGGCTACCTCGTCGCCCGCGCGCCGAAGCCGCTCTTCCTCGTCCTCGCGACCTTCGTCATGGCGCTCGTGCCCGCGGCGGGGGCCTCGATCGTCGTCGTCGTGGTCGGCCTGCTCCTCCTCGCGACGGGCCACCCGCTCGCGGGCGGGTTCCTCGTCGTGTGGGGCGCGGGGGTCGTGTCGATCTCGGACAACGTCGCGCGCCCCTTCCTGCTCAAGGGCGGGATGGAGCTGCACGGCGGGCTCGTCTTCTTCGCCCTGCTCGGCGGGCTCGCGGTGTTCGGCGGCATCGGCCTCGTGGTCGGGCCGCTCGTCCTCACCTTCCTCGTCGCGGCGCTGAAGCTCTACCGCCGCGAGTTCGGAGAGCCTTCTTGACGGGGGGACACTCGCCTCGCTGCGCTCGGCTCGCGCCCCCCCGCGCCCCCCGCTCGCTCTGGGGCAGCCTCATCCGGCTGCCCCGCCGCTCGCCGCGCTACTCGGGGGGACACTCGCCTCGCCGCGCTATGCGCCAGGCTTGAAGGCGCGGAACGCGAGGAGGGTCGTCGTGTCGCGGATGCCCTCCACCTTCTGGACGTGGTCGGGGATGAGGTCCCCGAACGCCTCGTAGGTGGGGGCGTAGAGCTTCACGAGCAGGTCGTGCTCGCCGGTCACCGAGTGGACCTCGGAGACGCCCTCGATCTCCATGAGGGCGTTCGCGACCGCCTCGAGCCGCCCGAGCTCGCACTTCACGAGGACGAACGCTGCCTTCATGCGCGACCTCCTGCGAGCGTTCTTAACATGGTCAAGGCCAGGAGGGCCGCTCTCCGTGCCAGTCCGCCGTCACCTCGAGCCACATGGCGAGCCCGGCGTAGGCGCCGTAGGGCGCGTACCAGCGGAGGAGCGTCCGGTCGGACGGCGGACGGCGGCGCCCGCGCAGCCGCGCGAGCTTCGCGCGCGTCCAGGAGTCGAGCGCGAGGTGGTCGTGCCGCCCGAGGAGCCGGAGCAGGTGCTCCGCCGCGTAGGGGCCGAAGCCGCGCAGCGCGCGCAGCCTGCGGACGAGCTCCGGGGTCTCGAGCGCGGACCCCCGCAGCCCCTCGAGGTCGAGGGCGCCCGAGGCGGCGTCGCGCGCGAGGGCGAGGAGGAACGGCGCGCGGTACCCCGCGCGGATCGTCTCCCGGTAGAACGACTCCGGCTCGGCCGCCATCCGCGCCGGCGCCGGGAACGCGCGCGCGCCGTCCGGCCCCTCGTCGCCGAGCGCCGCGCAGAGCCGCTCCACCATGAGCCGCGTGAGCGCCCACGAGCAGTTGGTCGTGCAGAGCGTCTTCACGGCGTCCTCGAACACCGTCGGCGACCGGAGGAGCCGCCCCGCGCCGCGCGCGAGCGCCCAGCGGAGATCCGGGAGGTCCGTCCTCCCCGCCGCGCGCTCCCGCTCGAGCGCGACGGCGCGGGCGCGGAAGGGGGCGAGGTCGTCGTCGAGCGAGAGGCACGTCGCGAGGGCCTCGCGCGCCTCGCGCGCCTCCGCCGCCGAGAGCCTCCCGCGCGCGAGGGCGCGGAACGCGAGGCCGGCCGGCGCCGGCGCGACCTCGACCAGGGCGACGCGCCGCGTCGACAGCGCCA
>JAHWYA010000200.1 GCA_020028115.1 Anaeromyxobacter sp. | reverse complement strand
GGCGTCTCGGCCGGGCCCGGCTCCACCTCGCCCGGCGCCTGCGCCGGGAGGGGCTCCACCGCGGCGGCGAGGGACGCAGGGGCGCAGACCTCGCCCGCGGCCTCCGCCACCGGCGCGACCTCGCCCGCGGGCGCGAACCGGCGCCCGAGCGTGTCGAGCGCGAGCTTCGCGGCCGCCTGCTCCGCGTCCTTCTTCGACCGGCCGGCGCCGCGCCCGACCACCTCGCCCCGGAGGTCCGTCTCGACCTCGAACGTCTTCGAGTGGTCCGGCCCGTGCTCGGCGATCACCCGGTACCGCGGCGTCGCGCGGAGCCGGCTCTGCGCGAGCTCCTGGAGCTGGGTCTTGAAGTCGCGATCGAGCGTGCCGGCGGCGGCGCGGGCGAACGCCTCGCCGAGGAACCGGTCGACGATCCCGAGCACCGGGGCGAGGCCGCCGGCGACGAACACGGCGGCGATGACCGCCTCCATCGCGTCGGCGAGGAGCGAGGCCTTCTGCCGGCCGCCGGTCAGCTCCTCCCCTCGCCCGAGCCGCAGGAGCGCGCCGAGGTCCAGGGCGCGCGCCATCTCCGAGAGCCCCTGCTCGTCGACGACGGCGGCCCGCATCTTCGAGAGGTCGCCCTCGCGGGCCGAGGGGAAGCGCTCCATCAACCGGTGAGAGACCGCGAGGTCGATCACCGCGTCGCCGAGGAACTCGAGCCGCTCGTTGTCGGTGAGCCCCTCCTCGTCGCGGTGCTCGTTCACGTACGACTTGTGCGTGAGCGCCGCGAGGGCGACCGTCCGATCTGCGAGCGGCAGCCCGAGCCGATGGGCGAGGGCCGTCACCGGATCGCCGGGCGCATCGGGCGCCTGCGCGCCGCCGAGACCGCCGTGTGGAGCCTGCCCGTCGCGCATCGCGAGTCCCTCGTCCTAGGCGCGCAGCCGCGCCGACAGCTCGTCCGCGAGGGCGTACGGATCCGCGGCGCGCGCCGCGATCCGCTCCGCCACCTCGTCGAGCCGGCCCATCTCCGCCTCGAGCCGGCCGAGGGCGCCCGCGAGGAGCCGCTCGCGGAGCACCGCCACGAAGGCCGCCCGGGCCCGCGCCGTCTCTCTCGCGCGCCGCTGCCCCGTGACCTCGAGGTGCGCCCGGTGCCGGTCGATCGCCTCGACGAGGTCGGCGACGCCCTCGTCCCTCACCGCCACGGTGCGGACGATGGGCGGCTCCCAGTCGGCGCCCGGGCCGGGGGGCGGCTCCGCCGCCTCGCCGTGGACGAACCGGTGGTGGACGTCGTGCTCGCCGGGCCGGACCGCGACGCTGCGCCGGAGGTCGAGCATGATCTGGAGGTCGCGCACCGTCCGGTCGGCGCCCTCCCGGTCCGCCTTGTTCACCGCGAACACGTCGGCGATCTCGAGGACCCCGGCCTTGATCGCCTGGACGTCGTCGCCGAGCCCCGGCACCGTGACGACGACGACGGTGTGGGCGAGCGAGGCGACCTCGATCTCGTCCTGGCCGACGCCCACCGTCTCGACGAGGACCACGTCCTTGCCCATCGCGTCCATCACCTGGACCACGTCCGCGGTGGATCGCGAGAGCCCGCCGAGGTGCCCCCGGGTGCCGAGCGACCGGATGAAGACGTCCGGGTCGAGGGCGTGGTCCTGCATCCGGATGCGGTCCCCGAGGATGGCGCCGCCGCTGAAGGGGCTCGTCGGGTCGATCGCGACGACGCCGACCTTCTTCCCCGCTGCGCGCAGCCGGGCGATGAGGCGGTCGGTGAGCGACGACTTGCCCGCGCCCGGCGCCCCGGTGAGCCCGATGACGTAGGCGCGGCCCGTGCGGGGGAACAGCGCGCGCAGCGCGACCTCCGCCTCGGGGAGGCGGTCGTCGAGGTCGCGCATCAGCCGCGCCGCGGTGCGGACGTCTCCCGCGAGCACCCGCTCCGCCACCGCGCTCTGCACCGGCGCATCCATCAGTAGGCCGCGGCCTCCGGCACGAAGTTCGCGACGAGGATGGCCGCCGACATCTTGCGCGGCGCGCCGATCGGCTGCCGCTGGGTGTCGAGCTGGCGGTAGAGCACGTGACCGTCCTGGACCTGATCGATCTGGACGAGGAGCCGCCACCCTCCCCGCTCCTTCGTGAAGACCGCCTCGAAGTCGGAGCGCTTCAGGACGCGCGCGGCGCCGTACGGACGCCCGTCGATGTCGGTCCCGACATAGCGGACCTCCTCCGTCCCCGCCTCCTCCACGACGACGTTCATCACCCAGACCTCGCCCGGGTGCGGCGTGAGGTGGCCTGGGAAGCTCGCGGCGGCCTCGCCGCCGGCGTCCTCCGGGGCGTCCGCCTGCTCGGCCGAGGTCGCCCCGAGCGCGAGGGCCACGACGTGGTGCGTGCCCGGGAAGTCCACGAGGTCGAACCGATCCGACCACACGTCGCCGCTCGGCCCGATGAGCCGGCCCTTGAACCGCGTGCCCATCTCGCGGGCCGCGACGAAGCGGTACCGCGTCCCGCCGTGCTCGAACTCCTGGATGAGCTCGACCATCGCGTTCGGCGCGAGGACCGCGTCCTGCCCGAACACGTGCGCGAGGGACGCGAGCGTGAGCGCGTTCCTGGGCGGCGGCGTCGCCTGGAGCGTCCCTCCGGCGGAGGCGCCCGCCGGCGCCGCGGTGGCACGGGGCGGCGGCGCCATCCGGGGCGCGGAGTGGACGAGGAAGACCTCGAGGTCGGTCGGCGTCTGGAACGTGGAGAGGTCGAGCGGCGGGAACTCCGGCGACACCTCGTACGGCACTCCGCCCACCGGCGCGACGCGGGAGACGCGCGTCCCCTCCGGAGAGCCGAGGATCTCGAACGCGTGCGAGGGGGTCTTCACGACCGCGCGCACCGCGAGCCGGTCCGGGTCGACGGCCGCCTCGAGCCGAAGCGCCCGGAAGCGCGCGGCGATGTCCTGGAGCGCGGCGGTCCGCTTCTGCAGCGTCCCCGCGACGGTCTGCTCGAGCGCCGCGAGCCGGTCGTGCTCGTAGAAGCCCACCGAGCCGAGCGCGGACAGCGGCGCGTCGAGGAAGCGAAGGTGGTCGTGCCCGACGACGACGAAGCGCGCGCGCGGGATGGGCTGGCCGGTGACCGGGTGGACCATCCGGCCGAAGGCGAGGTCCCCCTCGAGCGTCTCGCGGTCGGCGCCGAGCCGGACGGGGATCCCGAGCGCCGAGAGCTTCCGGGAGGCGATCTGGTTGAGCCGCTCCCGGGGGATCTTCCCGATGATGGTGTGTTCGCCTTCCATCTGCCGGGCGCAGGTTACCCCAGAATCGGCGCGCGGGTGGACGAACGCACGGGCTACTCGCCCCGGAACACGGGCGGGCGCTTCTCGGCGAACGCGCGGAGCGCCTCGACGCGGTCCTTCGAGGCGAGGCAGTCCTGGTAGAGCCGGTTCTCGAGAGCGAGCGCCTCGTCGAGCGACAGGTGGAACCCGTCGTCGACCGCCCGCTTCGCCTGGCGGAGCGAGATGGGCGCGTTCCTCGCGACCTGCTCGGCGAGCGCCACCGCGTCCTCCCGGAGCCGCGCCGCCGGGACGACCCGGGAGAGGAGCCCCATGGCGAGCGCCTCGGCGGCGCCGACGCGCCGCGCCGTCAGGATCAGGTCCTTCGCGCGCGCGACCCCGACGAGGCGGGGGAGCCGCACCGTGCCGCCGGCGCCCGGGATGATGCCGAGGCCGACCTCCGGGAGCCCGACCTCCACCCCCTCGGCAGCGATGCGCAGGTCGCAGGCGAGCGCGAGCTCGAGCCCGCCCCCGAGCGCGACCCCGTTCAGCGCCGCCACGAACGGCTGCGGCGCCCGCTCGATCCCGCGGAGGCCGTCGCGGACCGCGGCGTGGAAGCCGTGGACCTCCGCGTCGGTCATGCGCGCCCGCTCCTTCAGGTCCGCGCCCGCGCAGAACGCCCGGTCTCCCGCGCCGGTGAGGACGACCGCGCGGAGCGTACGGTCGGCGCCGGCGGCCTCCACCCGGCCGCGGAGGTCGCGGAGGAACGCCACGGTGAGCGAGTTCCGCCGGGCCTCCCCCTCGATGGTCCAGACCTCGACCGCGCCCCGCCGCTCGACGCCGATCTCCATCACGCCTCCGTGCGCGCCAGCTCGGCCTGCAGGGTCTTCCCCGGCAGCCGCCGCCCCACGAGCCGCTGCGCGAGGGCGCCCGCCGCGATGAGCTTCTCGAAGTCGACGCCCGTCTCGTGGCCCATCCCCTCGAGCATGTAGACGAGGTCCTCGGTCGCGAGGTTCCCCGAGGCGCCTGGGGCGTACGGGCATCCGCCGAGCCCCCCGATGGACGAGTCGAAGGTGGTGATCCCGAGATCGAGGCCGGCGAGCACGTTCGCGAGCGCCGTCCCGCGGGTGTCGTGCATGTGGAGCGCGAGCTGCTCCGCGGGGATCGTCCGGAGGATGCGCGAGACGACCCTCCGGGTGAGGGCCGGCGTCGCGACGCCGATCGTGTCTCCGAGCGAGACCTGGTCGCAGCCGAAGGCGACGAGCCGCTCGGCGACGGCGGCCGCGCGCTCGGGGTCGACGGCGCCCTCGTACGGGCAGCCGAACACCGTCGAGACGTAGCCGCGGACGCGGAGCCCGTGGCCGCGGGCCGCCGGCACGACCGCCTCGAGCTCGCGGAGCGACTCCTCCACCGTGCGGTTCAGGTTCTTGCGGTTGTGGCTCTCCGACGCGGACATGAAGACCGCCGCCGCCACCTCCGGCGCACCCTCCCCGGCCCGGCGGAGCGCGTCCGCGAGCCGCTCGAGCCCCTTCGCGTTCGGGACGAGCACGACGTACGAGACCCCGGGGAGGCGCGGGAGGGCCGGCACGAGGGCGTCGGCGTCGCTGAGCTGGGGGATCCAGCGCGGCGAGACGAAGCTCGTCGCCTCGATGCGGCGGAGCCCCGCCTCGCCGAGGGCGCGGACGAGCGCGAGCTTATCGGGCGTCGAGACGGTCGCCGCCTCGTTCTGGAGCCCGTCGCGGGGTCCGACCTCGTAGACGGTGATCGGAGCGGCCACGGGGAGATCCTAGC
>JAHWYA010000199.1 GCA_020028115.1 Anaeromyxobacter sp. | reverse complement strand
CGCTCGGTGCACTCCCAGTACTCCTCGAGCGTCTCGCCCTTCCAGGCGAAGACGGGGACGCCGGCCGGGCGCGCGGGCGTGCCGCCCTCGCCGACGACCACCGCGGCCGCGGCGTGGTCCTGCGTCGAGAAGATGTTGCAGCTCGCCCAGCGCACGTCGGCGCCGAGCTCCCGCAGCGTCTCGATCAGCACGGCCGTCTGGATCGTCATGTGGAGCGAGCCCGTGATCCGCTGGCCGGCGAGCGGCTTCTGCCGGCCGTGCTCGCGCCGGAGGGCCATGAGGCCGGGCATCTCCTTCTCGGCGAGCTCGATCTCCTTGCGCCCCCACTCCGCGAGGGAGAGGTCCTTCACGCGGTGGTCGACGGCGGGCGAGGGGACCGCGCGGAGCGCGGCCTTCGTGGCGGGCTTCTTCTTCTGGGTCGGGGCGGGCATCGGTTCTCCTGGGCTGGGGTCAGGGGTTCGCGCCGGGGCGGGTGCCGCGGGCGAGGAAGAGGTCGGGGCCGCTGCGCGCGTGGCGGGCGGTGATGGGGCCGCCGGCGTCGACGTCGTCGAAGCCGGTCTCCCCGAGCAGGCCCGCGATCCACGACGGATCGACCCCGGGCCGGGCCTGGCCGAGGCGGCTGCGGAACGCGTCGTCCGCGTGCGGGAAGGCGTCCACGACGAGGACCCGGCCCCCCGGGACGAGGATGCGGTGCGCTTCGCGGAGCACCGGCTGGACCTCGGCGACGTACGACAGGACGAGGACGAGGAGCGCCACGTCGCAGCTCGCGTCGGGGATCGGGACGGCGTCGAGGCTCGCCTGGTGGAGCTCGACGTTGTCGTACTCCTTCGTGAAGCGCCGGGCGAGGCGGAGCATCGACGCGGACTGGTCGACGCCGATCACCCGCGCGCCGGACTTCGCGAGCTCGACCGTGAAGGAGCCGGTGCCGCACCCGAGATCGGCGATGGTCCACCGCGGCGGCGGCAGCGCGCGGAGCACGACGTACTCGAACTCCTTCCCGTACGCCTCCGCCCGGACCCGGTCCCACTCGGGCGCGGCGCCCGTGAAGAACGCCTCCGCGCGCGTGCGCCGCTCCTCGAGCAGCGTCTCGAGCCGGAGCGCGTCCTGCTGGACCACCGCCCACCCCTCGGTCTCGGCGCGCGCGAACTTCCAGAGCCGCTTCGCGCTCGCGCCGACGCCGTCGGAGCTCCGGTAGTAGCTCGCGGTGCCCTCGCGACGGCTCTCGACCCACCCCTGGTCCGCGAGGGTCTTGAGGTGACGGCTCACGGTGGACTGCGGGAGCTTCAGGACGTCGCACAGCTCGCCCACCGCCAGCTCCTCGCGCTCGAGGACGCGCAGGATGCGCAGGCGGCTCGGCTCGGCGAGCCCGCCCATCCAGGCGAGCAGCGCCTCGGGGCCGGTGGTGCGGGGAGCGGGCTTTACCATCGCTTAATCCGGATGAACGGATATATGCTTCAGCCCGCGGCGGAGGTCAAGCCGGCCCAAAAGACGAGGGGCCCGCCCCTGCGGGCGAGCCCTTGACTGCGAGCGCAGGCCAGCCGGATGAGGCTGCCCACGGAAGCGAGCGAGTGGCCCCCCGCTCTCAGGCCCCCGAAACCGCCCGGACCTTCGCGCCCGCGGCGTCGCCGAGCGCGTCCTTCTTGTCCGTCTTCTCCCAGCTGAACTCCTTGCGGCCGAAGTGGCCGTAGGCGGCGGTCTTCTCGTAGATGGGCCGGAGGAGGTCGAGCCCCTCGATGATCTGGCGGGGCTGCAGGCCGAACACCTGGCGGACCGCGCGGGCGATGCGGGCCTCGGGGACGGTCGCGGTGCCGAACGTGTCGACCATCACCGAGACCGGATCCGCGACGCCGATCGCGTAGGCCACCTGGACCTCGCAGCGCTTCGCGAGCCCGGCGGCGACCACGTTCTTCGCGATGTAGCGGCCCATGTACGCGGCCGACCGGTCGACCTTGGACGGGTCCTTGCCGCTGAACGCGCCGCCGCCGTGGCGGCCCATGCCGCCGTAGGTGTCGACGATGATCTTGCGGCCGGTGACGCCGGTGTCGCCCATCGGGCCGCCGATGACGAAGCGGCCGGTCGGGTTGATGAAGACCTTCGTCTTCCTGTCCATCAGCCGCTTCGGGAGCGCCTTGGCGATCACCTGCTCGCGGACCGCCTGGTGCAGCCGCTTGTTCGAGACGTCCTCGGCGTGCTGGGTCGAGACGACGACCGTGTCGATGCGGACCGGCTTGCCCTCGCGGTACTCGACCGTGACCTGGCTCTTGCCGTCGGGGCGGAGGAAGTCGAGGCCGCTGCGGCGCGCCTTCGCGAGCTGGCGCGTCACGGCGTGCGCGTACTGGATCGGCGCGGGCATCAGCTCCGGCGTCTCGTCGCAGGCGTAGCCGAACATCATGCCCTGGTCGCCGGCGCCGCCCGTGTCGACGCCCTGGCCGATGTCGGGGGACTGCTGGTCCACCGCGACGAGGACGCCGCAGGTGTTCCCGTCGAAGCCCATCTCGCCGGCGGTGTAGCCGATGCGCTTCACGACCTCGCGCGCGAGCTTCGGGTAGTCGATCACGGCCTTCGTCGTGATCTCGCCCGCGATCATGACGTAGCCCGTCTTGAGGAGCGTCTCGCAGGCGACCCGGCCGGCCTTGTCCTTCTGGAGCACCGCGTCCAGGACGGCGTCGGAGATCTGGTCCGCCATCTTGTCGGGATGGCCCTCGGTCACGGATTCCGAGGTGAAGAGGTAGTCGGCGATCATGGCGCTCCTCGCTGCGGGGCCCGCAAGGTACGCGCTCCGGGCGGCGTCCGTCAACATGGCGGAGGCGCGTCCAGCGGCGCCACCGGATCGCGCCGGGATCACCCCGGAACGGGGCCGAGGACCGCGTCCTCGCCGAGCAGGCCCGGGAACCGCCGGCTCATCTCGACGCGGACCTCGCGCTCGATGTCGTCCGCCGTCGTGAGCGCCAGGAGCCGAGCGACGAGCGCCCGGCCGTCCGCGGCCCTGGCCGCCCGGACGACGCGCTTCACGAGCGGGATCGAGGGGCCGTTCATGGACAGCTCGGAGACGCCGAGGCCGACGAGGACGAGGGCGTTGACCGGCTCGCCGGCCATCTCGCCGCACATCGACACCGGGATGCCCGCGGTGCGCGCCGCCGAGCAGATGATGTCGAGCATGCGGAGCACGGCGAGGTGGAGCGGCTTGTACAGGTAGGCGACGTCCTTGTTCTGCCGGTCGATGCCGATCGTGTACTGGATGAGGTCGTTCGTCCCGATGGAGAAGAAGTCGCACTCGCGCGCGAGCCGGTCCGAGATCATCGCCGCGCTCGGCAGCTCGATCATGATTCCGACCGGGATCTCCTCCTTCATCTTCACGCCCTCGCGCGCGAGCTCGGCGCGGGCCTCGTCGAGCATGCGGCGGGCGGCGCGCAGCTCGGCCACCCCCGAGATCATCGGGAACATGATCTTGAGGTTGCCGTGCACCGACGCGCGCAGGAGCGCGCGCAGCTGCGCCTTGAAGAGGTCGGGCTGGCGCAGGCAGTAGCGGATCGCGCGGAGTCCGAGGGCGGGGTTCTCCGCGGGGACGCGCATGCCGGCGGGGAGCTTGTCGCCGCCGAGGTCGAAGGTCCGGATCGTCACCGGGCGCGGCCCGAGCGCCTCGAGGACCCGCTTGTAGTTCTGGTAGTGCTCCTCCTCGGACGGCAGGTCCGGGCGCCCGAGGAAGAGGAACTCGGTCCGGTAGAGCCCGATCGCCTCGCCGCCGTGGGAGAGGAGGCTCGGGACCTCCTCGACGAACTCGATGTTGCCGGCGACCCGGACCGTGACGTCGTCCTGCGTGCGCGCCGGGAGATCGCGCGTGCGGAGGAGCTCCTCCTCCACGGCGCGGTACCGCTTCTGCGCGGCCTCGTAGTCGCCCCGCTCGCCGGGCGTGGGGTTGATGACGACGACGCCGCGGCTGCCGTCGACGACGATCCAGTCGCCGCGCTCGACGAGGCTCGTGATCTTGCCGACGCCGACCACCGCGGGCACCTCGAGCGCCCGCGCGACGATCGCGGTGTGCGAGGTCTTCGCGCCGGCGTCGGTGACGAACGCGGCGACCTTCCGCTCGTGCAGCAGGAGCGCCGTGTCGGCCGGCGAGAGATCGTGCGCGACGATGATCGCGCCCTCCGGCGGGAGCTCGTCGACGTCCGGCGCCTGGCCGAGGAGGTTCTTGATGATGCGCTCGCCGACGAAGTCGACGTCCGCGCGCCGCTCCTTGAAGTACTCGTCCGCCTGCTCGTGGAAGGCGCTCTTGATCTTCCGGATCGCGCGCTTCACGGCCCACTCCGCGTTGAGCCGCTCGTCCCGGACGAGCCGCTGCGCCTCGAGGACGAGCATCTCGTCCCGGAGCATCATCCGGTGCATGTCGATGATGGCGGTGTGCTCGGCGGTGCCGTCCTTCCGCTCGACCTTCTCCTTCACCTCCGCGAGCTGCAGGTCCGACACCTCGAGGGCGGTCTTGAACCGCTGCAGCTCGTCGTCCACCTCGTCCGGTCCGAGCCGGCGCTTGGGCGTGCGGACGCGCCGGCGGTCGACCGACCAGCAGCGGCCGATCGCGATGCCGGGCGAGGCGGCGATCCCGACGAGGATGGAGGTGCCGGCGGGCGTCATTTCTCCCCGAAGCCGTTCTCTATCACCTTCGCGAGCGCGAGCATCGCGTGCTCTGCGTCCTCGCCGTCGACCAGGACCGTGATGCAGGACCCCTTCGCCGCCGCGAGCGTGAGCACGCCCATGATGCTCTTGCCGTTCACCTGCATCCCGTCCTTCTCGACGTGGATCTCCGCGCGGAACTTGTTCGCCACCTGCACGAGCTGCGCGGCGGCGCGGGCGTGGAGCCCGAGCGCGTTGACGATCGTGAACTGGCGCTCGGTCCTGGGCATGCCCTAGCTGCTCCCGTGGAGGCGTCCGACGACGACGGCCGCGGCGGCGCCGAAGAGCGCGGCCGCGTAGGCGGTGGGGAGGAGGCGCGCGCCGCGCGCGAGCGCGGCGTACCCGATCGCGGCCGCGGCGGCGGCGAGGACGCCCGAGGCCGCGCCGGA
>JAHWYA010000198.1 GCA_020028115.1 Anaeromyxobacter sp. | reverse complement strand
GTCGACCTCCAGGCGGCGCTGGCCGGGCGCGCCGCGGAGGCCGACGCGGTCGTCGCCCGCAAGGTGCGCGGCGTCCTCCACCAGCACCTCGCCCGCGAGTTCCGGACCGCCGTGGGCCCGCCGCTCAAGGCGCCGTCGCGCGTCCGGGAGAAGGTGCTCCGGGACCGCGGGCTCCGCGCCACGATCGAGGCGGTCGCGCGCGAGCGCGGCAAGGACCCCGCCCCGGTCGTCCGCGAGGCCGAGAAGGACCTGCGCGAGATCGCGAGCCGCTACGACCCCCGCTTCGTTCAGCTCGTCCGCCCGCTGCTCGCCTGGGTCTTCCGCCGGCTCTACACCTCGGTCGAGGTCGACGAGGAGGGGCTCGCGCGCGTGAAGCAGGCCGCCGCCGGCGCGCCGATCGTGCTCTGCCCGAGCCACAAGAGCTACGTCGACTTCCTCGTCCTCCCGCTCGTGCTCTACGACCACGGCATGACGCCGCCGCACGTCGCGGCCGGCATCAACCTCGCGTTCTGGCCGTTCGACGGGATCGCGCGGCGCGGCGGCGCGTTCTTCATCCGCCGCAAGGTGAAGGGCGACCGCGTCTACACCGCGGTGCTGCGCGCCTACGTGAAGCACCTCCTGCGCGATCGCTTCCCCCAGGAGTTCTACGTCGAGGGCGGCCGGAGCCGGACGGGGAAGCTGCTCTTCCCGAAGACCGGCCTCGTCTCGATGGAGGTCGACGCCTGGCTCGAAGGCGCGGCGGACGACGTCGTCTTCGTCCCGATCGCGATCGACTACGAGAAGCTCATCGAGGCGTCGTCCTACGCCCGCGAGCTCGCCGGCGGCGAGAAGGAGAAGGAGACCCTGCGCGGGCTGCTCGGCGCGGTGCGCGTGCTCTCGCGCCGGTACGAGCGGCTCTACGTCCAGTTCGACGAGCCGATCTCCCTGCGGCAGGCTGCGGAGACCCGGCCCGGGGGCGCGGCAGGGCTCACCGTGGACGAGGCGTGGGGCGGCGAGGAGGCCCGGGCCACCGCGGCCCCGCTCGCGCCGGGGATGCGCGACGCGCCGGCCGACGCGAAGCGCCGGCTCGTGCAGGGGGTCGCGAACCGGATCGCGTACGGCATCAGCCGGGCGGTCACCATCACGCCCGTGGGGCTCGTCGCCGCGGCGCTCCTCTCGCACGTCCGCCGCGGCCTCCCCGCGCCCGAGGTGGCGCGGCGGGTGGATCTCCTGCGCTACATCGCAGCCGAGGGCGGGGCGCGGCTGTCGCGCGGGCTCGGCGGCGCGCCGTCGGACCCGCTGGCGCCCGGCCCCATCGCCGACGCCCTCAGGCGGCTGGAGGCGGGAGGGCTCGTCCGCTCGGCCGTCGCCGCAGGCGACACGATCTACCAGGTGCCGGACGACAAGCGCCCGGTGCTCGACTACCACCGGAACGCGGTGATCCACCGGTACGTCGCGCCCGCGCTCGTGTCGGCGGCGGCGCGGGCGGCCGGGCCGGACGCGGCGGTCGCGGACGTGCGCGACCGGGCGCTCTGGCTGTCGCGGCTCCTCAAGCTCGAGTTCATGTACCGGGTCGGCGCGACCTTCGACGAGATCTTCGACCAGAACCTCGCGTTCCTCGTCCGCGTGCGCGCCCTCGCACACGAGGGCGGCCTGCTCCGTCCGGGCGGGGACGCGCCGACGCTCGCGTTCCTCGCCGAGCTCGTCCGGCCGTACCTCGAGGCGTACCGGCTCGCCGCCGTCACCGCCCTCGAAACGCTCTCCGTCCCCGGCGCCGCGCCCGACCGGCGCGGGCTCCTCGCCGACGCGATGGACCACGGCCTGGCGGCGTTCCTCGCCGGCGGCATCGCGCTGCGCGAGTCCGTCTCGAAGGCGACGCTCGAGAACGCGATCGAGTGGCTCGTCGTGCAGGGGCTGCTCGCGGAGGACGCGGGTCGGCTCGCGCTCGCCGACCGCGATGGGATCCGCGCCATCGTGGACGGCATCGGTCCACTCCTCTCGGCCTAACGTAGCGCCCCATTCGGTGCGCTTCGTGGACATCAACACTCCTGATTACGGGCGTTTCCGCTCGCTCGGCTCTTCCACGCGAACGGGTTCCCGCGTTAATCTCCCCGCCCTCGCTTCCGTTGCACCCTGCGCATCACACCGAGTCGCACCCGCGCTCCAAGCGTCCGCACGAAGAACCCAGGAGGCTCACCGCAATGGCAAACCGGATTCTCCACAAGGGGCTGAAGGCCAAGGTCATGTCCGCCGAGGCCGCCGCCGCGCTCATCCCGAATGGCTCGGTCGTCGGCATGTCCGGCTTCACGGGCGCCGGCTACCCGAAGGCCGTCCCGGTGGCGCTCGCGAAGCGCGCCCTCGACGAGCGGCTCAAGGGCAAGGCCCTGAAGCTCGACGTCCTCACCGGCGCCTCCACCGGCCCCGAGCAGGACACGATGATGTCGATCGTGGAGGCCCAGCGCTTCCGGTTCCCCTACCAGGGCGACGCCGCGACCCGCGAGAAGATCAACGCGGGCCTCATCGAGTACCAGGACATGCACCTCAGCCACGCCGGGACCCTCGCCCGGTACGGCTACTACTCGAAGAACGGGCACAACACGCTCGACTTCGCGGTCATCGAGGTGACGAAGGTCCTCGAGGACGGCACGGCGATCCCGTCGTCCTCCTGCGGCGCGAACAACGTCTACTTCGAGCACGCGGACAAGATCATCCTCGAGGTCAACGAGTGGCAGGACGAGCGGCTCGAGGGGATGCACGACATCATCTCCGTGAACCCCGTCCACGGTGAGCGCGTCGCGATCCCGATCACGAAGGCGGACGACCGCAAGGGCTCGAAGTACTGGAAGTTCGACGTGAGCAAGGTCGTCGCGGTGGTCGAGACGAACAACCCCGACCGCAACGCGCCCTTCAAGGCTCCCGAGGAGATCCACAAGAAGATCGCCGGCCACATCATGGATTTCTTCCAGGGTGAGGTGAAGGCGGGCCGCGTGTCGAAGCACCTCACGCCGCTGCAGTCGGGCGTCGGCAACATCGCGAACGCGGTGCTCGTCGGGCTCAACGAGGGGCCGTTCGACAACATGATCTCGTACACCGAGGTCATCCAGGACGGCATGCTCGACATGCTCGACTCCGGGAAGCTCGTCGCCGCCTCCGCGACGGCGTTCTCGGTCTCGCCCGAGGGCCAGGTCCGGTTCAACAAGAAGATCGAGCAGTACCGGAAGCAGATCATCCTGCGCCCGCAGGAGATCTCGAACCACCCCGAGGTCATCCGCCGCCTCGGCTGCATCGCGATGAACGGGTTCGTCGAGGCCGACATCTACGGCCACGTGAACTCGACGCACATCGCGGGCAAGGGCATCGAGAACGGCATCGGCGGGTCGGGTGACTTCGCCCGCAACTCCGCGTACACGATCTTCATGTCCCCGGCGACCGCCAAGGACGGGAAGATCTCCGCCATCGTTCCGTTCGCGTCGCACATCGATCACACGGAGCACGACGTCTCCGGCATCGTGACCGAGTTCGGCTTCGCCGACCTCCGCGGCCGCAGCCCGAAGGAGAAGGCGAAGGAGATCATCGAGAAGTGCGCCGCCCCCGAGTTCCGCCCGGTCCTCTGGGACTACGTGAAGCGCGCGATGAAGAAGCCGAGCGCCGGCCTCCACTCGCCGCACATGTTCGAGGAGGCGTTCTCGTTCCACACCCGGTACCTCCAGACCGGTTCGATGATGCCGAAGAAGTAGCCCTTCGCATCCTCGAGCAGCTCCCGACGGCGGCCGCGGCGACGCGGCCGCCGTCTCCTTTTCGGCGCGCGGCGGCGCCGCCCCCGGCCTAGACTCCCGCCATGCCCGAGCTCGATCTCCAGAAGGCGATGGACACGGCCCGCCGCGCCGCGGAGGCCGCGTCGGCGGCGAGCCTCGCCCACTTCCGGCGCGGAGTCCGCGTGGAGGTGAAGCCGGACCGGACGCCGGTGACCCAGGCGGACCGCGACTCGGAGGCGGCCATCCTCGCGGTGGTGCGCGAGGCCTTCCCGGACCACGGGTTCCTCGGCGAGGAGACCGGCGCCCATGCGGGCGTCGCCGGCACGCGCTGGATCGTGGATCCGCTCGACGGCACCAAGGGCTTCACCCGCGGCCGCGGCTTCTGGGGCGCGCTCGTCGCGCTCGAGCACGGGGGGCGCGTCGTCGCGGGCGCGATGGCGCTGCCGGCGCTCGGCGAGACGTACTGGGCCGCGAAGGGGCTCGGCGCGTGGATGCGCGCGGCGGACGGCGCGCCGTCGAGGCTGGCCGTCTCGCGCATCGGGGAGTGGCAGGACGCGACGCTCTCGTTCGGCGAGCCGCACGTGCTGTTCCGGCCCCCGATGCTGGAGCGGCTCGCGGCGCTCGCCCTCTCGGCCCAGGCGGCGCGCTGCTACGGCGATCTCGCCGGCTGCGCCCTCGTGCTGCAGGGGAAGGCGGAGGCCTGGATCGAGATGGGCGTCCAGATCTGGGACCTCGCCCCGCTCCAGATCCTGGTCGAGGAGGCGGGCGGGACGTTCACCGACCTCGACGGCAAGCCGACGCACGCGTCGGGGAGCTGCGTGGCGTCGAACGGGCTCGTGCACCCGCACGTGCTGAAGGCGCTCGCGGGGAAGTGACGGTGTTGCGCTGGCGGGCGTCACTCCGACCGGCGGCGCCGTTCGGGCGTCCGGCGCGGTCCAGTGAACTCATCCATCCACGCGTCCCCGTAACACTCGCGCGCGTGCAGGTCGTTGTGCGGTCGGCAGGCACACCTCAGGTTGTCGACCGTGGAGGGGCCTCCGAGCGCTCGCGGGACGATGTGGTCGAGCTCGACCTGGTACGTGGAGCCACAGATGCCGCCGTCGGCCGTCGGCCAATGGCACTTTCCCTCGTCGCGGTTCCAGACCGCACGCGCGACGTGCGCGGGAACGTGCTCGGACCCGGGCGCGGACGGGGGCGGCGTCTTGCGCGGCTTCTTCACGAGCCCGCGCCGCTTCGCCGCGCGCTCGAGGAGGAGGTCGAGACCGGCGGCGAGGATCTCCTCGTCCGTCGCCCCCGGGTGCGAGTGAGACAGCGCGTCGCGTGCGGC
>JAHWYA010000197.1 GCA_020028115.1 Anaeromyxobacter sp. | reverse complement strand
CGCCCGCCGCCGCGGCGCCGCCCCGCCCCGCCGGCGCGTCGACCTACGGGATCGCCGCGCGCGAGGTGGGGCCGGACGCAGCGATCGCGGCGGGCCTCGCCCACCAGGGCGCGCTCGGGCCGGAGAGCGCGTTCCACATCTTCGCCCTCGCGGCGGCGTTCCAGGCGACGGGCCGCCTCACGCTCACGCCCGAGGGGCGGAGCTACGCGCTCTCCTTCCGGCGCGGCACCGTCGAGCACGCCGCGTCGAGCGACCCCGCGGACGACCTCGGCCGGTTCCTCGTCGCGCGCGGCGCGGTCCGTCCCGAGGGGCTCGCCCGCGCCGAGGCCGGGAAGGCCTCGCACGGCGGCGACCTCGTGTCCGCGCTCATCGCCGAGCGGCTCGTGAACCCGGCCGACGTCGCGGCGCTGCTGCAGGAGCACGGGACGCACCTCGTCCAGCGCGCCCTCGCGGTCGAGGCGGGCGGGTGGTCGTGGAACCCGCAGACGCCGGCGCCCCCCGGCGCCTTCCCCCTCGGGCCGCCGTTCGCGATGCTCGGCGCCGCGGTCCGCGCGCTCGACGCCGCCGCGATGATGCGGCGGCTCGGCGAGCGCGAGCACCGGGCCGCCGGCCGGATCGGCGCGCGGATCCGGATCGAGGACCTCCGGCTCACCGCGCAGGAGACGCGCGTCGCGGCGCTGTTCGACGGCTCGCGGAGCCCCGCGGAGATCGCGGCGGCGAGCCCGGCCGACGCCCTCGTCGTCCTGCGGCTCGCGGTCCTGCTCGGGGACCTCCAGCTCGTCGCCTTCGGCCCGTCGAGGAAGGGGGCGCCCGCGGCGGTGGCTCCGGCCGCGCCGGCGGCCGCGAAGCCGACCGCGACCACGACGGCGACCGCGACCGCGACCGCGAAGCCGACCACGTCCACGTCCACGTCCACGACCACGACCACGAAGCCGCAGGTCACGGCGGCGCAAGCGAGGCCGCCTATCGCGCCGGGGGCGAAGCCGGCGGCACCTGCGCCCGCGGCGCCCCCCAAACCCGCGCTCGACCTGGCGAGCCTCGAGGCGCTCTGCGCGCGGATGAAGGGGGCGGACCACTTCGCGGTCCTCGGCGTGAAGCAGGACGCGCCCGCCGGCCAGGTGAAGCTCGCCTACTTCCAGCTCGCGAAGTCCTACCACCCGGACGCGGTCCCCGTGGACGCGCCGGCCGCCGCGAGGAAGCTCTGCGCCGACGTCTTCGCGAAGGTGAGCGAGGCCTGGTCCGTGCTCGGCGAGGACGCCTCGCGCGCCGCGTATCTCGAGAGCCTGCGCAGCGGCGGGACCGTCGACGTGGACGTCGCGAAGATCTTCGAGGCGGAGAACCTCTTCCAGACCGGGACGCTGCTCGTGAAGGGGCGGAAGTACGACGAGGGCCTGAAGAAGTTCGACGAGGCCATCGCGCTCTACCCCGACGAGCCCGAGTTCGGGATGTGGAAGGCGTGGTGCGAGTTCATCCTCTCCGCCGACAAGCGCAAGAAGCTCGGGGCCGCGACGGCCGCGATCGACGCCGGCCTCAGGAAGAACCCGCGCTGCGCGCAGGGCTACCTCTTCCTCGGGCAGATGGCGAAGATCGCGGGCGACCTCGCGCTCGCCGAGAAGCAGCTGAAGCGCGGGCTCGACGTCGCGCCGGATCACGTGGACCTGCAGCGCGAGCTCAAGTATCTCCGGAAGTGACCACCATGCCCGCCCCGACCAATCCGAAGAAGCGCGCCCTGATGCCGTCGTCGAAGCTGCGCAAGACGCTGCGCGCGGCGGGTCACCACCTCTCGGCCGTGGTCCAGGTCGGCAAGGAGGGGGTCACCGACCCGGTGCTCCGTCAGCTCGACGAGCAGCTCGGAGCCCACGAGCTCTTGAAGGTCCGCGTCGGGACCGAGAGCCCGGAGGATCGCTTCGAGGCCGCCGGCCGGCTCGGCGAGGCGGCCGGCGCGCAGGTCGTGCAGATCATCGGCCGGACGGTGCTCGTCTACCGACGTCACCCGGAGAAGCCGCGGTACGAGCCGCTGACGGCGAAGGAGCTCGCGTCGAAGCCGGCGCCGGAGCCGCAGCCCGCGAAGCCCCAGCGCGCGAAGCGTCACCGCGCGAGGCCGCAGCGCGAGAGGCCGCAGCGCGCGAAGCGCTAATTGAGGTCGTCGCGGGCGAGCGCCGCGGCGGACGCGTCGTCGGACCTGCGGCGCGCGGCCTCGAGGTCCTCCTCGTCCGCGAGCCCCTTGTCGAGGAGCACGATCTCGGCGACCTCGGTGCGCTCGAGCGCGCCCGCCACGTCGTCCTCGGCCGTCTCGAGACGCGTCGCGAGCCCGTCCACGCGCTCCCGGAGATCGGCGAGCTCGCCCGCGAGCGCGCGGACCCGGCGCGCCAGGATCAGCGCGATGACGGAGAGGCCGGCGAGGGCGGCGGCGGGCAGGGGATCCACGCCGGCCATCGTACCGGCCCGGAAGGGGGCCAGCAAGCGAGCCCCGCGCGCCGCCCCGGCGCCGCCCTCGCGCGCTATCCTTCGCGCCGGTGCCCCGGCTCAACGTGACGCTCGCGGTGAAGCGGCTCGTCCGCGACGTCGCGGTGCGCGTGCCCGAGCTCGCGCACGTGCGAGCGGGCCGGATCCTCGTCGTCGCCGGCGAGGCGCGCCGCGCCTCGCGCGCCACCATCCGCCCGGCGCACTTCCGCGAGACGAGGACGCGGACGGGCGCGGGCGCGCGGGTGCGGCCGCTCGTCCGCGTGAAGGGCCGCAAGATCCTCTACGTCGTGACGCTGCGCCCGCTCTGGTTCCTCGAGTCGACGGCGCGCGAGCGCATCGGC
This sequence comes from Anaeromyxobacter sp., assembly GCA_020028115.1. Lineage (GTDB taxonomy): Bacteria > Myxococcota > Myxococcia > Myxococcales > Anaeromyxobacteraceae > Anaeromyxobacter. The sequence goes on along the minus strand of JAHWYA010000197.1, from coordinate 2,270 downwards.
ACGATCCTCCACGAGCTCTACCACGCGTCCAACCGCTTCGACGGGACGCTCCACCGCGGCCGCCGCCACTCCCTCCTCCCGCTCGCGAAGTACAACCGGAAGATCCGCGCGCTGCTCGACCGCTACCTCGCCGTCGCGCCCGAGGAGATCGTCCAGCCGTTCTCGGCGCACGGGATCGTCCGCGCGCGCATGTGGCTCGAGCGGCCCGCCGGATCCGTCGACGGCGAGTACCGCGGGCGGCGCGTGTACACGGAGCGCCAGCTCTTCTACGGGCCGGTGCGGATGGTCACGCGCCGGCGGCGGAAGGATCCGCCGTAGCCGAGGGGCCGCCGAGCCCCGCCGCGGGACCGTGCAGCGTCCCGCCGTGCGCGTCCATCGTCACGACCGCCGGGAACCCCTCGACCTCGATCTCCCAGACCGCGTCGGTGACGCCGAGCTCGTCGAGGAGGTGGACCGCCACGACGCGCGTCACGCGCCGCGCGAGCGTCACGGCGAGGCCGCCGGCCGGGTGGAGGTAGACCGCGCCGTGCTCGCGCAGCGCGCCGAGCGTCGCCGCGCCCATGCCGCCCTTGCCGACGACGCCGCGGACGCCGTAGCGCGCGATCACCTCGGCCTGCCAGGGCTCGACGCGGAACGACGCCGACGGGCCCGCCGCGACGAAGCGCCAGCCCTGGCCGTCCGGCGCGACGACCGGGCCGCAGTGGTAGACGAACCGCCCCTCGAGCGCGGCGCGTACCCGCGGCTCGAAGCGGACCGCGAGCCGGCGGTGCGCCGCCTCGCGCGCGGTCACGATGCGGCCGGACAGGAGGACCTCGTCCCCCACGCGCAGGGTGCGGATCCGCTCCGCGGTCACGGGCAGCTCGACGTCGATCGCCACGGGCTCACCTCACGCGCCCGCCGCCGGGCGGGGGGTCGCGACACCCAGAGGACCGTCCGGGCCGCCGCGCGCCCGCCCGCATCGCCCGCCAGGTTGCGCGCGGGGGAGGGCGGGACCTATCTCCAGGCGGGGACACGGGGGAGGTCCGGTCGACATGAAGGTTGCGATCCTCACGGGCGGAGGCGACTGCCCCGGCCTGAATGCGGTCATCCGCGCGGTGGTCAGGAGGGGCGAGGCGCACGGGTTCGAGCTCGTCGGGGTCCGGGACGGGTGGCGCGGGCTCATCGACGGGCACACGTTCCGGCTCTCGCGGGACGCGGTCTCCGGGATCCTCCCCCTCGGCGGGACGATCCTCGGCACCTCCCGGACGAACCCTTTCAAGCGCGAGGGCGGCGTGGACGCGGTGTTCCGGACCGTCGAGCGGGCCGGGATCGACGCGGTCGTCGCGATCGGCGGGGAGGACACCCTCGGCGTCGCGAAGCGGCTCTTCGACGAGGGGCTGCAGCTCGTCGGCGTGCCGAAGACCATCGACAACGACCTGTCGGGCACCGACTACACGTTCGGGTTCGACACCGCGGTCGGCATCGCCACCGAGGCGATCGACCGGCTCCACTCCACCGCCGAGGCGCACAGCCGCGTCATCGTGTGCGAGGTGATGGGGCGCCACGCCGGCCACATCGCGCTCCACAGCGGCATCGCGGGCGGCGCCGACGTGATCCTCGTGCCGGAGCGGCCCATCGACCTCGCGCAGGTGGCCGCGTGGGTGATGGCGCGCCAGGAGCGCGGAAAGAACTTCTCGATCGTCGTGGTCGCCGAGGGCGCGCAGGTCGAGCAGGGGAAGGACGCGACCCTGAACGCCGAGCTCGACGAGTTCGGCCACGTCCGGCTCGGCGGCATCGGCGCGTACCTCGCGAAGGAGATCGAGCGGCGGACCGGGATCGAGTCGCGCGTGACGGTGCTCGGGCACATCCAGCGCGGCGGCACCCCCACCGCGCGCGACCGCGTCCTCGCGACGCGCTACGGCGTCTTCGCCGCGGACCTCGTCCGCGACCGCCGCTGGGGGATGATGGCGGCCCTCCACGGCGACGACATCGTCGCGGTGTCGCTCGACGAGGCGACGAAGGAGCTCCACCTCGTCGACCCGAAGCTCTACGAGATGGCCGAGGTGTTCTTCGGGTAGAACAGCGCTCGTGAAGCACGAGCTCCGACTCCCCCTCACCGCGGAGGGCCGCCTCGACCGGGTCCTCGCGGACGCCCTCGGCGTCGGCCGCGCGGCCGTCAAGCGCGCCTTCCAGCTCGGCGACGTGCGCGTCGGCGGGCGCCGCGCCCGCGCGAGCGATCCCGCCCTCCCGGGCGCGAAGGTCGAGCTCGAGCTCGAGCCGCCGGCGGGGCC
>JAHWYA010000196.1 GCA_020028115.1 Anaeromyxobacter sp. | reverse complement strand
TCGCGCGAGGCCGGCGCGGTCGTCCTCGTGCATCCGGCGGTGCTCGCGCCCCACAAGCAGCAGCACGTCGCGATCGAGGCGCTCGCGCACCTCCCGGGGCGCGCGGTCCTGTGGCTCTGCGGGAGCGTCGCGCCCGGCGGTGACCCCGGGTACGAGGCGGAGCTGCGCGCGCTCGCGGCCCGGCGCCGCGTCTCGGACCGGGTGCGGTTCCTCGGCTGGCGGACCGACCTCCCGGCGGTGCTCGCCGCGGCGGACGTCGCGATCCTGCCCTCGCGCACCGAGAGCTTCGGGATGGCGCTCGCGGAGGCGATGGCGCTCGGGAAGCCGTGCGTCGGGTCCGCGGCGGGCGGCATCCCGGAGGTGATCGCGGACGGCGTCACCGGCCACGTCGTCGCCCCCGAGCCGCGCGCGTTCGCCAGGGCCCTCGCGCCGCTCGTCGGGTCCGGCGAGCTGCGGCGCCGGATGGGGGAGGCGGGCCGGCGGCGCGTCGACGCGCGGTTCACCGCCGGCCGGCAGGCGCTCGCCTTCGCCGCCGTCCTCGAGGGGATCCTCGCTACCCGAGCGCCGGCACCCGGCCGCCGCCCCGCGCCGCGCGCTTCTCCTGCCACGCCCGCGTGATGCGGCCGAGGAGCGGCCCGCTCTGGCGCTCGAGCGTGTGCCGCCGCGCCGTCTCGAGCGCGGCGGTGGCCATCCGCAGCCGCAGGGCCGGATCGGCGAGCCGGCGGAACGCCGCCGCGAGCTCGTCTGGGCGGTGGACGCCGACGAGGAGCCCCGTCACGCCGTCCCGGACGAGCTCGGGGAGGCCGCCGACCCGCGTCGCGATCACGGGGAGCCCCTGCGACATGGCCTCGACGGCGACGAGGCCGAGCCCCTCGGTCGCGCTCGGCAGCACGAGCGCCGAGCACCGCCGCAGGATCTCGAACAGCGCCGGGCCCCACGGGACGTAGCCGCACCACTCGACCCGGTGCTCGACCGCGAGCGCGCGCGCGAGCGCCTCGAGCGACGCGCGGCGGGGTCCGTCGCCGGCGATCGTGAGGTGGACGCCGGGGACGGCCGCGATCGCGCGGAGGAGGTCGTCCACGCACTTCTCCGGCGCGAGCCTCCCGATGAAGACGAGGCGGAGCGGCCCCGCCGGCGCCGCGTGAGGCGCCGCGAGGACGAGGTCCTCGGTCACCTGGCTCTCGTTCGCGATGACGAGGTCGCGCCGCCCGCCACCGTACCGCTCGGCGAGGTCCCGGCTCACGAACGCGGCGACGTCGGCGCGCGCCGCGACGGACCGGCAGGAGCGCGTGAAGAGGTGGCGCAGGAACCGGTAGCGCGGGTACGTGAGGACGAGCCCGTCCTCGGCGTCGCCCATCTGCTGGCTCACGACGACCTGCGACGCGCGGGTGTGCCTCGCGGCGACCATCGCGTGCACCGTCGGCAGCTTCAGCCAGACGACGTCCGAGCGGCGCACGAGCCGGCGGAGGCCGAGCCAGGTGGGGGCCGCAGCGCGCCCGTAGCCGAGCGGCCCGCCGCGCTGGTTGCGCGGTCCCTCGAAGAGCACCCGCCCCGCGAGCGCCGGCGGCGTCACGAGGCGGAACAGGCGATCGGGATCCCCGCCGTCGTCGAGGCGGCCGAAGAACGTCCACGTCCCGACATCGAGCGCGCGCGCGAGGTGTTCGAGGCGGATGCTCGCGGTCGTGAACCACTCGCCGCGGATCCGGTGGAAGCGCTGGTCGGTGATGTAGGCAACGTCCATCGCGCCCCCCGGCCGGTGGCGCCGCCCGAGAGCGCCACGCGCCTGACACGCTGGCCATCGGCGGATCGGTCGCGCGGGGTCGCTTGGGGAAGACTCCCGCCGGAGCACGCCGGGGAATGACCGGCCCCCTCCCCTCCGTTCGGTACGGCGAGAAGCGGCTGCTGCCTCGCCCGGTGTGGGAGCGAACACCCCCATGCCGGTTCAACGCCCACACGACCGGGGAGCACCCCCTCCCCGGAGAAAGGCACGACCTTGAGAACGACGCAGGCGGTGGCCCTCGCCGCCCTCCTCGCCGCGACCGCAGGCTGCAGCACCAGCCTCGAGACCCCGGGCGCACCCCCGCCCGGCGGCGATCAGATCGTCCCATCCTCCGCGGAAGCCAGGCCCGGCGAGCGGGTACAGTTCACCGCGACGTTCGCGGGCGACTCGCAGGCGGTCGCCTGGTCGGTCGCCGAGGAGGGTGGCGGCTCGGTCGACGAGAACGGCGCGTACACCGCTCCGCACGTCGAGGGCACCTACCACGTCGTCGCTGCGAGCGCGGCGACCGACGCGACGCAGACCGCCACCGTCGTCGTGAAGAGCCCGCCCGCCGGGGAGCTCGCCCAGCCGCCCGCCGACGGCACGACCGCCTGGACGCCCTCCGCCTCGGACGGCTCCTGGGTGAACGTGACGAGCCACGGCGCGGTCGGCGACGGCGTCACGGACGACACGAGCGCGTTCCGGAGCGCGGCCGCGACGGGGAAGAAGCTGTTCGTCCCGCGCCCACCGGTCGCCTACACGCTCACCGGCGTCGTCCGGCTCCAGAACTCGGTGTACGGCGACGGGTCGATGCCCGAGCTCCGGATGTCCGGCGCCGACGGCGACCCGGACCAGGGCCAGAAGAAGAACATCTTCTACATCTCGGGGTACCGCGGCGCCGGGCTCGTCGTGCAGGGACTCCACCTGAACGGCGGGTGGAACGGCGGCGGCAACGGCGAGTGGGGCCACTGCGTCAACATCGGCAACAGCAGCAACGTCACGATCCAGCACAACGTCATCGAGCGCGCTTACGGCGACGACGTCTTCGTCGGCGCGTTCTCCGGCGGGACGTCCGACAACGTGGTCGTCCAGAACAACACGCTCCTCACCGCGCGCCGGTGCAACGTCGCCGCGAACCACGCGACGGGCCTCGTCATCCGCAACAACCGGATCGTGAAGACCGGGAGCACCTACGTCTCGGCGATCGACCTCGAGCCGGACGAGCTCGGCTTCCAGTACGTCCGCGGCGTGACGATCGAGGGCAACGTCTTCGAGGTCGTCGCGCAGGAGTGGAACACCGGCGCGATCAGCATGAACAACCCCGCCGGGAACCCCTCGTCGGGCGACGTGTCGGTCACGAACAACAGCGGCTCGTGGAGCCCGGTGGCGGCGTACATGGACGTCGTGGCGGGCAGCGGGGGGCTGCTCGGCATCGTGCCGCACCTCCCCTGGTACGACGTGACCGCCTCGAACAACGTCCGCCAGTAGACCCGGGCGGCGCGGGACGTGGACCGGACGAGGCGGCCGTTGCGCCGCGTCCGGTCCGCCGCAGCTTCGACGCATGCTCCGCGTGCCGCCGATCCTCGCAGCAGCGGCCGTGGCGGCGGTCGCCGCCGCCGCCCGGTCTCCCTCCCCCCCGCGCGTCACGACCGCCGCCTGGGCGCCCGCGCCCGGCGACCTCGAGTGGGTGAACGTCCGGGCGCACGGCGCCGCCGGCGACGGAGTCGCGGACGACACCGCCGCGTTCCGTGCGGCGGCGGCGACCGGGAGGAAGCTCTTCGTCCCGCGCCCCCCGGTCGCGTACCGCCTGACCGGGTTCGTCGCCCTCCGCAGCTCCGCCCGCGGGGACGGCTCGCTGCCGCTCATCCGGATGGACGGGGCCGACGGCGACCCCGACCAGGGGCACGCCCGGAACATCTTCGTCATCGACGGCTACACCGGACCGGGGCTCACCGTGAGCGGGCTCCGCCTCGACGGCGGGTGGGACGGCGCCGGCGCCCGCGGGGAGTGGTCGCACTGCATCCGCGTGACGAGCAGCCGCAACGTCACCATCGAGGACAACGTCCTCGAGCGGCCGTACGGCGACTGCGTCTTCATCGGGCACTACGCCGGGCCGTCGCCCTCGTTCGCGCCGCGCGACGTCGTCGTCCGCAACAACACGCTCTCGCGGCCGCGCCGCTGCGCCGTCGCGATCGTCTCCGGCGCGAACATCGCGGTGCGCGACAACCGGATCGTGAAGACGAACGACTACGTCGCGGCGATCGATCTCGAGCCGGACGCGCTCGGGTACCAGCACGTCGACGGCGTCGAGATCACCGGGAACGAGCTCGAGGTCGCCCCGATCGCGTTCGGCGGCGCCGCGGTCAGCCTGCACGACCCCCTCGGCAACGCCTCGGCCGCGCGGAGCGGGAACGTGGTCGTCGCGCGCAACCGGGGCTGGTGGACACCCGCCGCCGGGTACCTCCGGCTCCCCGGCAGCGCCGGGCTCGTCGGCGTCGTCCCGCACCTGCCCTGGTCGAACGTCACGGCGTCCGGGAACGTCCTGCGCGCACGGTGAGCGGCGTGCGCCCGCTCACGCGCCCGCGGCGGTCGGCGGCGCGGCGAGCGCCGCGTCGCGGTCGGGCGCCCTCGCGCGCGTCACCGCCGCGGCGCAGGCGAGCCCCGCGACGAGGTGGAGCGCGTGCGCGGAGAGGTGCGCGACCGAGAGCCCGGCCGCGCCGCGGCCGCGGAGCGCCCAGGTGATCGCGACGAGCGTCGCGGCCCAGAGCAGGTTCAGCCCGAGGGCGGTCCAGGTGCGGCCCGCGCCCGCGAGCGCGTGGTTCACGATCGTGAGCGGGGCGGACACCGCGCCGGCGAGCAACAGGACGACGAGGATCCGGCTCGCCCCCTCGAACTCGGCGCCGTAGGCCCGCATCAGCGCGGGGGCCGCCGCCGAGAGCCCCAGGGCCGCGACGAGCGCCGCCACCCCCGTGACGGCGAGGCTCGCCCAGAACGCGCGCGCGAACGAGCGCGTCCGGCCGCTGTCGTGCAGGTGCGCGAAGAGCGGGAAGACCACGGTCCCGGTGGAGGTCGCGACGAGCACGATCGCGTTCCGCCACTGGTTCGCCGCCGCGAACAGCCCGAGCTCCCGCAGGCCCGCCGCCTGGTGCGCGATGATGGCGGAGGTCGCCCAGGTCACCGGCGCGAGCAGGAGGTTCGAGAGGGTGGTCGGGACGCTGTACGAGAAGAGCAGCCGCCGCTCGCTCAGCGCGCCTCGCCACACCGCGCGGATCCCGGCCGCGCGGACCGCGCTGCGCACCGCGACCGCGTGGAGGACCGA
>JAHWYA010000195.1 GCA_020028115.1 Anaeromyxobacter sp. | reverse complement strand
ACGTCTTCGACCGGCGCGGCATCACCGACGAGCTCCACACCGAGGGGAACGCGGACGGGCTCGCCAAGACCGAGGCGCTCCTCGACCGGGTGGACCACGGCCTCGTGTTCGTGAACCTCGTCGACTTCGACATGCTCTACGGCCACCGGAACGATCCGGCCGGCTATGCGCGCGCGCTCGAGGAGCTGGACCGCGCGCTGCCGCGGCTGTTCGGCAAGCTCGCGCCCGGCGACGTCTGCGCGATCACCGCGGACCACGGCTGCGACCCGACGACGCCGTCGACCGACCACTCGCGCGAGTACGTGCCGCTCCTCGTCCACGCCCCGGGGCGCGGCGGCGGGAAGCTCGGGACGCGGCCGTCCTTCGCGGACCTCGGCGCGACCGTGTCCGAGTTCTTCGGCATCCGCCCCGACGTGGGGACGAGCTTCCTCGCCGCGCTGCGGTAGCGCGCCGCGCGCCGCCGCGCGCATCCGCGCTCCCTCCTTCGTGGCTGTCTCGGCGGGTAACGACCCGTACGGGCGGTCGCTTCGCGCGCGCGCCGTCCCCAGATGCGGAGGGCCTTCAAGCGTTCAATTGAATCGATGAGCGTCAGGACCACCTCCTCCTCCGCCGCCCACTACGGCGAGATCGCGCGCATCGGCAAGGCGCTCGGGAGCCCGGTGCGCCTGCGCCTCCTCGATCTGCTCCGCCAGGGGACCCGCAGCGTCGAGGCGCTCGCCGTCGCGGCGGGGGAGTCGGTCGCCAACTCCTCGCAGCACCTCCAGCAGATGCGCACCGCCGGGCTCGTCGTGGGAGAGCGCCGCGGGCAGCACGTGGAGTACCGGCTCGCGGCCGAGCGCGTCTCGTCCGCGTTCGCCGCGCTGCGCGACCTCGCGGAGGCGGTCCGCCCGGAGATGGCGCGCCTCGGGCGCGAGCTGGGCGTGCTCGCTCCGGAGGAGCGCCGGGACCTCGTGCGGCGGATCCGCCGGGGCGAGGTGACCCTCGTCGACGTCCGCCCCGCGCCCGAGTTCCGCGCCGGACACCTCCCGGGCGCGCGGTCGATCCCGCTCTCCGAGCTGCGCGCGCGGATGGACGAGCTGCCCCGCGGGCGCGAGGTGGTCGCCTACTGCCGCGGGCCGTACTGCAGCCTCGCGCAGGACGCCGTCGCGCTGCTCGCGGCCGCCGGGTTCCGCGCGCGCCACCTCGACCTCGGCGTCCCCGACCTGCGGGCACTCGGGCACCCCGTCGTCACCGGCGACGGCGCGCCCGCGCCCGTCCGCCCCGACCGTCCTCGAGCCCGATCTCCCAGGAGCCCCGGATGAAGATCCCGATCGCCCTCGCCGCCGTGCTCGCCGCGGCCGCCGGCCCCGCTCACGCCGCCGACGAGCTCATCTCCGTCGAGGAGGCGAAGGCGCTCGCCGGCAAGCCCGGCGTCCGCTTCGTGTTCTCCGATCCGGACAAGGAGTTCGAGAAGGGCCACATCCCCGGCTCGGTGGCCGCCTACTCCCACGACCTCCACTTCCTCGACGACGTGAAGGCCTGCAAGGGCCTCCCGATGTGCGAGGCGCGCGCGGCGAGCTTCATCGGGGAGACGCTCGGCCTCGACGCGGGGACCGAGGTCGTCGTCTACGACTCCGGCCCGGGCGTCAACGCGAGCGGGAGCTGGTTCTTCCTCAGGCTCTACGGCGTCGAGAAGGTCCGGATCCTCGACGGCGGCCTCGCGACGTGGAAGGCCCACGGCGGCGCGGTCGAGACGGGCGCCGCGGCGAAGCCCGCCGCGAAGGCGTTCGCCCCGCGGATCGCGTGGGACATGGTCGCCTCCGTCGACGAGGTGAGGCGCGCGACCGGCGACGCCGCCCACTACGTGCTCCTCGACTCGCGCCACACGCTCGACGAGTTCACGGGCAAGCAGCTCCTCCCCGCGCTCTCCTCGCCGGGCAAGGAGCAGACCGTCAAGCGCGGCGGCGCGATCCCGGCCGCGATCTTCTCGCCGTGGAGCAAGTACGCCGGGAACAAGGACGGGCTGGCGGACCGGGCCACCCTGAAGGATCCCGCGGAGCTCCGGAAGCAGCTCGAGAAGCTGAAGAAGAGCGGCTACGACCCGTCGAAGACGGTGATCACCTACTGCCACGTCGGCCTCGGCCGCGGGTCGTTCCAGTACCTCGCGCTGCGGCGCGCGGGGCACGCGAACGCGAAGGTCTACGTCGGGTCCTGGGACGAGTGGGGCAACGACCCTGCGCTCCCCCTCGCCGTCCAGCCCTGATCGGAGCGAACCGTGCTTCCCCTCCTGCGCGGCGCGCTGTTCGGTGCGGGCTTCGGCTTCGTCCTCTACCAGGTCGGCGCGACGCGCTACTCGCGCGTGATGGGGATGCTGACGCTCCGCGACACGAAGGTGATGAAGTTCGCCTTCACCGCCATCGCCGTCGCCTCCCTGGGGTACGGCCTCGCCGCGGCGCTCGGCGTCGCCGAGGACTGGAACCTCGTCCCGCGCGTCATGCCGTTCCTCGGCGCCGCGCACCTCGTGGGCGGCGTCCTCTTCGGCCTCGGTCTCGGCGTCTCCGGGCTCTGCCCGGGCACCTGCGTCGCGAAGGCGGGGGGCAGGGGCGGCGAGAAGAGGTACGCGGCCCCTGCCGCGATCGCCGGGCTCGTCGCCGGGGTGTTCCTCTTCGCGGTCCTGAAGGACCCGCTGACGGCGGCGGGGATCATCGCCGCGGACCAGCGCCCGCTGACGGTCCACGGGACGCTCGGGCTGCCGTACGCCGCCGTCGCGCTCGCCTGGGGCGCGCTGTTCCTCGCGATCGCGCTCGCCGTCGACCGGCTCACGCCCGAGCAGTCTTACGCGCCGGCGAGGGCGCGACGCACCGTGCTCGACCACCTCCGCGGCGAGTGGAGCTGGGCCGCGTCGGGCACCGCGGCGGGGCTCCTCGTGCTCGGCGCCACGGCGGACGGAGGTTACCTCGGGTTCTCCGGCGCGATCCTCGCGGCGGTCGGAGCGCTCGCGCACGCCGCCGGCCATCCGCTGGAGGTGGTGCCGAGGCTGACCGACGACATCCTCTGGCGCGCCGCCTTGATCGCGGGCGTCTTCCCCGGCGCGTGGCTCGCCCACGCGGTGTCGCTGCCGTCCCGGGCGGCCGCGGCGTCGCGGCCGGCGAAGGTCCTCGACCCGCGGGCCCTCGCCACGAGCTTCGGCGCCGCCGCCGTCATGTGCCTCGGCGCGCTCGTGGGCGGGGGCTGCACCACCGGCGCGTTCATCGCCGCGTGGCCGACCCTGTCGGTCGGGAGCCTCGCGATGGCGGGCACGTTCTTCGCCGTCTCGATGGCGACGAGCAACGCGCGCCTCTCGATCCTCCGCTCCTACGACCTCCGCGCCGCGCAGGCGGTGGGCGACCGCGTCTACGACTGAGTCCGAGAGGCCGCCATGAAGACCCAGCTCAGGATCCTGCTCGCCGCCGCGCTGGTCGCCCTCCTCGCCGGATGGGCGGGGCTCCGCAGCGGGAACGCCGCGCTCGCGGCGCGGCTCGCGGGCGCACCGGCGGCGGAGGCGGCGCGATGAGGCCGTGGCTCGAGCCCGCGGGGTGGATCGCGGCCCTCGCGGTGGCGGGAGGCCTCGTGTGGGGGGAGGGCGGGCGGCGGGCCGCCCTCGAGCGCCGCGTCGCCGTCGCGCCGCGGGAGCTGTACCGGACCCTCGCGCGGTCGCAGGCGGGGCTCCAGGTCGTCGACGTCCGCGAGGACCTCGAGGCCTCCTACGGCGACGCCCACGTCCCGGGCGCGATCCCGCTCCCCGCCTGCGACCTCGCCAGGGCGCCGGAGCGTGCGCGCTCCCGCCTCGTGCGGTCCGCCCCGACGGTGCTCGTCGGCGCGACCGGCGCCGAGGACGAGACGAGGCGGTGCGCCGCCCTGTTCACCTCCGCGCGGACGCTCGCCGGTGGGATGGCGGCGTGGAGCGAGGCGAACCTGCCCGAGGACTCGGGGGACTACGCGCCGCCCTCGTCGAAGGCCGGCGGCGGGTGCCTGTGAGAGGGGGAGCGCCATGACCGTGACCCGCAGAGATCTACTGAAGGGGCTCGTGGCGCTCGGGGCTTCGGGGGCCGCCACCCGTGCCCTCGGGGCGGGGGACGCGCCGAAGCCGGTGCGGCACGAGGGGCCGGGCCCGGCGCCGACCGCCGCGGGGACCGAGGACCTCTACCGGCGCGAGCTCGCGGCGAGCTACGGCGACGGCGAGGCGCACGGCCACGCCTTCCACTGCGTGAACTGCCAGGGCAACTGCGCCTGGGACGTCTGGACGGACGCGAGCGGCCGGGTCACCCGCGAGAGCCAGTCGGCGGCCTACCCGCAGCTCGCGCCGCGGATCCCCGACCCGAACCCGCGCGGCTGCAACAAGGGCGTGCAGCACTCTCAGACGATGTACCAGGCGGACCGCCTGCTGCACCCGATGCGCCGCGCCGGCGCGCGCGGCGAGGGGAAGTGGAAGCGGATCTCCTGGGACGAGGCGATCACCGAGGTCGCCACGCGGCTGTACGAGACGATGCTGGAGAAGGGGCCGGCGGGGAACTACGTCCACATGGGCTCGGGGATGCTCTCCGAGGCGCGCGCCGCGTCGGTGAAGCGGCTCGGGACGCTCCTCGGGGCGGTCCGCCCGTACATCGCGAGCTACGTCGGCGACAACTTCCCCGGGGTCGGCCTCGTGTACGGCGAGGGGAACGTCGGCTGCACCTACGACTTCTTCTACGGCACCGACGTCGCGGTGTTCTGGGGGTGCAACCCGAACACCTCGCGCATCCCGGACGCGCACTACCTCTGGGAGGGCAAGTACAACGGGTCGAAGGTGATCGTCGTCACCCCCGAGTACAACGCGACGGCGATCCACGCGGACCTGTGGGTGCCGGTGCGGCCCGGCTACGACGGCCACCTCGCCCTCTCGATCCGACACGAAGCAGCTCGTCCGCCTGCACGACGTGGACCTCGCGGATCCCCGCTTCGACCGCGCGTCCGCGGAGCGGTTCGCTGCGGACGAGGCGAGGCGGCACGACGTCTTCGTCGCGTTCGACCGCCGGAGCGGGAAGTTCACCGCGCTGCCCGGGTGCGAGGGCTCCAGCGTCGACACGCTGCGGCTCGACGACATCGACTGGTCCATCGACCCGGCGCTCTCGGGGACCTGGCGGATGAAGCTCCGGGACGGGACCGTCGAGGTCACGCCCGCCTTCGCGCTCTTCGCGCGCGAGCTCGCCCGGTTCGCGCCGGAGAAGGTCCGCGCCCTCACCGGCGTCCACCCGTCCATCGTCGACACCCTCGCGCGCGACCTCACCCGCGCGAAGGTGGCGGTCCTCACGCTCGGGTTCGCCATCGGCAAGCACTTCAACGGGATGCTGTCGCAGCGCGCGATCGCCTCGCTCGCCGCCTTCCTCGGGCGGCTCGGGCCAGAGGGCGGGCTCAACACCGAGAACGAGTGGTCGATCGGCGGCCTGGGCGGGCTCTCCGGGTTCGAGGGGCGGTACACCCACCGCTTCGCCTCCGGCTTCGTCTCCGAGTTCATGATGGGCGACGGCTTCGCCTCGCCGGAGCGCGCGTTCGACGACGCCGACTTCCGGCGCGCCACCGGGAAGGACGAGGCTCGGTACGTGAAGGAGGTCTCCGAGCTCGTCGCGCGGACGGAGGGGGACGCGGGCGAGAAGCGCGGCAAGCCCTGGTGGAAGGAGACGGACACCTTCCTCCTGTTCGCGGACGCCCGCTTCCGCCGGAACAAGGGGCGCTACCGCGAGGCGTTCCTCGAGCACGCCCGCTTCGTCGCCTACGGCGACACGCGCATGAGCGACTTCGCGACGTACGCGGACGTGCTGCTGCCGTGCACCTCCGCCTACGAGGCGTGGGACCTCCGGACGAACCCCGGCTACCACCGCTTCGCGAACCTCGCCGTCCCGCCCGCGAACCTCACGCCCATCGGGGAGGCGAAGTCGGAGTGGGAGATCGCGACGCTGATCGCGGAGAAGCTGCAGGCGCTCGCGCTCGCGCGGTACGAGCGGACGAAGGACGAGCGATCGCTCCGGATCCCCGATCCCACCCACGCGCAGGCGGGGTTCCACCCCCTGGACCGGCTCGTCGAGGAGTTCACGCTCGGCGGGAAGCTGCGCACCGACCGCGACGCCGTCGAGTACGCGCTCGAGCACGTCGAGCAGTTCAGGCCGGAGACGGCGCGCACGATGGTCGAGCGCGGCGGGTTCCTCGTCCTGAACGACAAGGCCGGGAAGTCCTCGCCGCTCTACCCCGACCGCCCGTACAGCACCTTCGAGAACAACCTCCACCTGAACCAGCGGTTCGAGACCGTCAGCGGCCGGCTCACCTTCTACGTCGACGACCCCGCCTGGATCGCCGCGGGCGCCCACGTGCCGACCGCGCACGAGCCGCTCGCCTCGCGGCGGCGCCCGTTCCTGCTCATGACGCCGCACGCGCGCTGGTCGATCCACTCGACGTACAAGGTTTCTCCCCTGCTGCTCCGGCTGCAGCGCGGGCGGCCGTGCGCGATGCTCAACCCGGCGGCGGCGGCGCGGCGGGGGATCGCCGACGGGGACGAGATCCGCATCTTCAACGAGCTCGGCGAGGCGATCCTCGTGGCGAAGCTCGCCGCGACCGTGCCGCCCGACGCGATCGTCCTCGAGCACGGCTGGGAGCCGTTCATGTACCGCGGCAAGAACGGCCACAACGCCCTCGTCGGCGACATGCTGAACCTGCTCGAGGTGACGGACGGCTGGGGCCACCTCCGGTTCGGCACCGCCTGGGACGGGAACCAGCACGCGTACGACGCCACCGTGGACGTCGCGAAGGCCGGCGGCGTCGCCGGGCGCTGAGGGGGGAGAGCCGCCATGTCCGAACGCCAGCTCGCGATGGTGATGGACCTCAACAAGTGCATCGGCTGCCAGACCTGCACGGTCGCGTGCAAGACGCAGTGGACCAACCGTGAAGGCCGCGAGTACATGTACTGGAACAACGTCGAGACGCGGCCGGGGAAGGGCTACCCGGCGGGGTGGGAGGAGCTCGGCGGCGGGTTCGACGGGTCGGGGGCGCTGCGCGAGGGCGAGGTCCCCTCGGTCTCGGCGCAGTACGGGACGCCCTGGGACTTCGACCTCGAGGCGGCCGCGCTCGGCGGCGAGGTCGCCGCCCAGGGGACGCCGCGGGCCGGGCCGAACTGGGACGAGGACGCGGGCGGCGGCGAGCACCCGAACGCCTGGTTCTTCTACCTCCCCCGGATCTGCAACCACTGCTCGAACCCGGCCTGCCTCGCCGCGTGCCCGCGCGGCGCGATCTTCAAGCGGCCGCAGGACGGCGTCGTGCTCGTGGACCGGGCGAGGTGCGAGGGCCAGCGCTACTGCGTCGCCGCGTGCCCCTACAAGAAGGTCTACTTCAACGCGAAGAGCTTCCGGTCGGAGAAGTGCATCCTCTGCTTCCCCCGCGTCGAGCAGGGGCTGCCGCCGGCGTGCGCGCAGCAGTGCGTCGGCCGGATCCGCTGGGTCGGGTACCTCGACGACGAGGCGGGGCAGGTGCACCAGCTCGTGCGGAGGTGGCAGGTCGCGCTGCCGCTCCACCCCGAGTACGGCACGCAGCCGAACGTCTTCTACGTACCCCCGCTCCCGGGCCCTCCCCGCTTCGACGCGCAGGGGAAGCCGATCCCGGGCAGCGCGCGGATCCCGCTCTCGGAGCTCGAGGCCCTGTTCGGCCCCGGCGTCCGGAAGGCGCTCGCGACGCTCGAGGCCGAGCTGGCGAGGCGGAAGGCGGGGAAGCCGTCCGAGCTGCTCGACACCCTCGTCGCCTTCAGGCACGCGGAGATGTTCCGGCTCGGCGCGGGGTCCGGCCTCGTGCCGCTCGGCCGGCGCGGCGTGAAGTCGCTGGACCCCGGGAGGTGACCATGCGCGCCCCGATCTCGGCCCTGCTCCTCGCGGCGTCCGGCCCCGCCCTCGCCGTCGTGGAGTCGCCCGCCGGCGACCCGCTCGCCTCCGAGGCGATCGCCGTCCACGACGTCCCGGGGCCGCTCGGCGCGGACCCGGCCGCGCCGTTCTGGGAGGCGATCCCGCCGTCGCGGGTCCCCCTCGCGCCGCAGCGCTCGATCCGGCTCGCGGACCGCCGCGCCAACGCCGCCCTCGCGCGGCCCGGCCCCGCCGCGGTCCTCGTCCGGGCGGCCTCCGACGGGAAGGACCTCGCCCTGCTGCTCGAGTGGGCCGACGCGACGGAGGACCGCGCGCGTGCCGGCGAGACGGATCGGTACGGCG
>JAHWYA010000194.1 GCA_020028115.1 Anaeromyxobacter sp. | reverse complement strand
CCGCCGACGCGTCGGTCCGCTCGAGCGGCGTCCGCGCGGAGCCGCGCGTCACCTCGAGCGCCGTCCCGGGGAGCGCCGCCTCCCGCGCCGCGTCGCGGAGCGCGGCCTCGAGGGCGCGCCCGTCGGCGGCCGTCGAGAAGCGGAGGTCCACCTCGCACGCGGCGGCGTCGGGGACGGTGTTCTTGCTCGTCCCGCCGTGGAACGTGCCGACGTTCACGGACCGCCCCCGCGCCGGATCCGAGAGGGCCTGCGCCCGATCGACGAACCGCGCGAGCGCCCAGATCGCGCTGCGCCCCTTCTCGGGCTCGTTCCCGGCGTGCGCCGCGACGCCGCGCGCCTCGACGCGGAGCGAGGCCGTGCCCTTCCTCCGCGTCACGACGGCGTCGCCCGGGCGGCCCGACTCGAACACGAGGGCGCAGCACGCGCCCCGCGCCCGCTCGCGCAGGAGTCGCTGCGACTCGGGCGACCCGACCTCCTCGTCGGAGACGATCATCCCGGCGACGGCGACGCGAGCGAGCAGCCCGCACCGGCGCGCGGCGCCGAGGCCGAACCCGAGCACGACGAGGCCGCCCTTCATGTCGAAGACGCCGGGGCCGAAGGCGCGGTCGCCCTCGACCCGGAACCCCTCGAACGTGCCCCGCGGGAACACCGTGTCGGCGTGGCCGACGAGGTAGACCGGCGCGCCCTCCGCCGGGCCGCGGAAGGCGAGGTGCGGCCCGAACCCGCGCGCGCTCTCGAGCCGCTCGGTCGCGAGCCCGGCCGAGTGGAGCGCCGGCTCGAGCGCGGCGGCCACCGCCGCGACGCCCTCCGGATCGCCCGTCGCGGAGCTCGCGAGGACGAGCGCGCGGAGGAGCTCCTCCATGTGCGGGCGCTGCGTCGCGAGCCAGGCGGCGGCATCCTCGATCGCGGGCGGCGGTGTCTCCATCGAGGCTCCTCGCGGGTGCGCGCGCGGCGGGCCCACGCTGGCGGGGCCCGGGCGGTGCCGGTATAAGGGCTGCGCATGGGCTCGGGCAAGCGCTACCGCGCCGCCGTGGTCGGCGGCACCGGGTACGGCGGCGCCGAGCTCGTGCGGCGCCTCCTCCTCCACCCCGACGTCGAGCTCGTGCGGGTCGCGTCCATCGACCTCGTCGGCGAGCCGCTCTCCGCGGCGGCCCCCGCCCTCGAGGGGCGGACGGAGCTGGTGTTCGAGGACCTCGCCCCCGCCGAGGCGGCGCGGGGAGTGGACGTGGTCCTGCTCGGGCTGCCGCACGGCGTGTCGGCGACGAAGGTCCCGGAGCTCGCGGCGATCCCCGGGCTGCGGATCGTCGACATGAGCGGCGACTTCCGCCTGCGCGACGCGTCCGCGTACGCCCGTCACTACGGGCGGACGCACCCCGCGCCGGGGCTCCTCCCGGAGTTCACCTACGGGCTCCCGGAGCAGCACCGCGAGGCCATCCGTGGCGCCCGGCTCGTCGCCGCGCCGGGGTGCTTCGCGACGACGATCGAGCTCGCGCTCCTGCCGCTCGCGCGGGCCGGCCTCCTCGAGGGGATCGTCCACGTGCAGGGGATCACCGGCTCCTCCGGCTCGGGCGTGGCGCCGTCCGCGGCGACGCACCACCCGGTCCGCTCGGCGAACCTCCGCGCGTACAAGCCGCTCGAGCACCAGCACGTCCCGGAGATCGAGCAGCTCCTCGGCGGGGCCGGGGCGCGCGACCTCGCGCTGCGCCTCGTGCCGGTGTCCGCGCCGCTCGGCCGCGGGATCCTCGCGACCGCCTTCGTCGAGCTCGACGAGGCCTGGACGCAGGCGCGCCTCGACGCGCTCTACCGCGAGGCCTACGCGGGCGAGCCGTTCGTCCGCGTGCCGCGCCGCCGGCTCCCCGAGGTCGCGGCGGTCTCGAGCTCGAACCACGCGGAGGTCGGCGTCGTCGCCGGCCCCGCGCGCGCCGGCCGCCGCACGGTCACGCTCCTCGGCGCGATCGACAACCTCGTGAAGGGCGGCGCGGGGCAGGCGATCCAGGACATGAACCTCATGCTCGGCCTCGACGAGACGGCCTCGCTCGCGGACCCGGGCCCTTGGCCTCCATGAAAACCATCGTCATGAAGCTCGGCGGCGAGATCGTCCACTCGCCGGAACTCGACCTCGTCGCCCGAGACCTCCGCGCCCTCGTGGAGGGCTGGAACCGCGTCGCGATCGTGCACGGCGGCGGCCCCCAGGCGACCGCGCTCCAGAAGAGGCTCGGCCTCGAGACGCGGATGGTCGCGGGGCGGCGGTTCACGGACCCCGCGACGCTCGAGGTCATGAAGTACGTGGTCGCGGGCCAGCTCAACGTGGACCTCTGCGCCCGGCTGCTCGCGAACGGCGTCATGCCCGTCGGCCTGCACGGCGCGAGCGGCCACGTGGTCCAGGCGGTGCGCCGGCCGCCTCGCGTCATGCAGGGTGCGGGGCCCGCCCCGGTCGACCTCGGCCTCGTCGGCGACGTCGTGGGGTTCAACCTCCCGCTCCTCGGCGATCTGTTCGAGCGCCGCTACGTGCCGGTGCTCGCGTGCCTCGGCTGCGACCGCGACGGGCAGGCGCTCAACATCAACGGCGACACGGTGGCGAGCCAGCTCGCCGGGGCGCTCCGGGCGGACGCCCTCGTGCTCGTCACCTCGACGCCGGGGGTCCTGCGCGACGTGAAGGATCCGCGCAGCCGGATCCCGCGGATCACCCGCGCCGAGTTCGAGGCGATGGTGAAGGACGGGACGATCTCGGGCGGGATGATCCCGAAGCTCGAGGAGTCGTTCGACGTCCTCACGGGCGGCGCGAAGTCCGTCGTCATCGTGGGCAAGCTCGGCGAGGGCGACCTCGTCCGGGCGGTGCTGCAGCCGGGCAGCGCCGGGACCGTCCTCGTCGCGACCTAGCGGTTGCACGCCCCCGTGGACGTGGTCGTCGACGTGGACGTGGACGTGGACTCCCACGCCCGCGACTACTACTGCGCCCGCTTCCCCTCGTCCGAGGCGGGCACCGCGGCTTGCGCGGCGTCCTGCGCCTCGCCGCGGAGCGCGCGCATGATCCGCCCCGCGCTCCGCGCCATCCGCGCGGGGCCGTCGGGGAGCGGCCGGTCCTCGGGGTCGGTGATCGCGGCGGTGCCGAGGCCCGCGTACATCACGACCTTGAGCTCCTTCCCGATCACCGCGTACTGGGGCTCCCAGCCGACGGTGGACGTGACGAACCGGTCGGGCGGCGCGGCGAACATCGAGAGCCCGTCCGCGTAGAGCGAGGGCGGGTGCGCGTCGCCGAGCAGCGCGAAGAGCGTCGGCACGACGTCGCTGTGGCTCGTCGGCTCGCCGTGGACGCCCTTCGGCACGCCGGGGCCCAGCCAGAGGGCGGGGACGTGGATCTGCTCGCTCGTCACCGCCGAGCCGTGCCCGATGTGCCCCTTCTCGCGGAATTCCTCGCCGTGGTCGCCGGTGAAGACGACGAGCGGCGGCTTCCCGCGCGCCGCCTCGAACCGCGCGAGGAACCCGTCGGTGAGCCGGTCGATCTTGCGGGCGGCGTTCCGCGAGCGGTTCTTCACGTGCTCGCCGGGCGCCGCCGTCGCCTTGAGCGCGTCCACGCCGTCCCACTCCGGCAGGTCGAGGCGGTCCTCGGCGTCGTGGAAGTAGTTGAAGTGGGTCCCGAAGAAGAACATGAACAGAAAGATCGGCTTCGCCGGATCCGCCCGTGTCGCGAACGCCTCGGCCACGCGGATCATCGTCGCGTCGCGGTCGGGCGGCTCGACCCCCTCGCACCAGGTGTGGAGGTCCTCCGGGGGGACGCCGCCGAACACGGTGTCCTTGAGGTCCATCCAGTCCACGCAGGAGGCGGCGAGCACCTTCACCTGGTAGCCGTTCGCGGCGAGCGCGGGGAAGAGGACCGGCCGGCGGCCGGCGCCGACCGTCGCCTCGAGCTTCTGCGCCTGCAGCCCGTACATCAGGGTGAAGAGCGTGTAGTTCGTCGAGGACGCGCCGGAGTAGTGCCGCTCGAACCGGGCCCCGTCCAGCCCGCGCCGCCACAGGTTCGGCATCGTGCGCTCGGACAGGTGGGCCGCGGGGAGGCTCTCGGTGACGAGGAAGAGGACGTCCGGCGCGCGCGTGAAGCGGATGGCCTCGGGGGCGACGCCCGCCGGGAGGCGCTTCGACGCCGCGGAGCCCTGGAACGGATCGGCGCCGCGCTTGCCGAACACCTTCCGCGCGATGGTCCCCATCCGCACGGGCGGCTGCAGCGGGAGCACCGTCGAGGCGGCGAAGATGGAGGGCCCGCCGAAGTGGACGAGGAGGGCGCCGTAGACGCGCTCGCCGGTCGAGGCGAGGGCCAGGAGGAGGGCGAGGACCCAGGCGCGGCGCCGCGAAGGAAAGCGCCGGATGAACCAGGCGCCCGCCGCCACGTCGAGCGCGGCGAAGAGCGCGACGGCGCCGAGGAAGACGAGGACGCTCCGGAGCGGGACGCCCGCCTCCTTGAGCGCGTTCGCCTGCGTCATCACCCGGAAGAAGAACCCGTTCAGGTGGAAGCCGACCGAGCCGTACACCTGCGCGTCGAGGGCGACGACCGCCGTCACGAGCGCCGCGGCGCCAGGCGCCGCGTACCGGTAGGCGCGCGGGGCGAGCGAGAGCGGCAGCGCGAGGACCCACGCGACGAACGCGATGAGGGTCGCCTGCGGGAGGAACGTCGGCCAGAGCCACGGCCGGAACGCTTCCGGCGTCGCGCGGACCGCGGCGGCGATCCCGGGCGCGAACAGCCAGAGGAAGATCGGGACGTGGAGGAGCGACCAGAGGAGCGCGGGGAACCGCTGCCCCGGCCCGGCGGCCCGGTCCCCGGGCAGGGCGAGTGACAGGGACATCGGCGCGGACCCTAGCACCGGACCGGGCCGCGGAGCAAAAGCGGCCGCGCGCAGCCGACTTGGCGAGCGCAGGGGCAGCCGGATGAGGCGTGCCCCCGTTAAGATGACGACATGTCCGACCGACCGCCGCTCGACTTCGAGGCGTCCTACCGGGCCGGGACGCCGCCCTGGGACATCGGCGGGCCGCAGCCCGAGATCGCGGCGCTCGCGGCGGAGGGGGAGATCGTCGGCGACGTGCTCGATCTCGGCTGCGGCACCGGCGAGAACGCGCTCCACCTC
>JAHWYA010000193.1 GCA_020028115.1 Anaeromyxobacter sp. | reverse complement strand
GCGCGCTGCGGACGATAGGTGGGGACGAGCTCCTGGAGGCCCGCGACGAGCGCGTCGGGGTCGCCCGCCTCGGCGAGGCGCCGCAGCCGCTCGAGCCGGAGCGGGAGGTCCAGCGGCGGCGCGGGCGACCGGGCGATCCGGACGCGGTCGCGGACGGCGCGGGTCTGCTCCTCCTCCTCGGTCAGCAGCTCCTCGGTGAGCTTCTCGCCCGGGCGCAGCCCGGTGTAGACGATCCGCATGTCGCCGCCGGTCAGGTGTCCGGACAGCGAGATCATGAGCCGCGCGAGCTCGTCGATCCGGATCGGCTCGCCCATGTCGAGGACGCAGAGCTCGCCGTAGTCGCCGAGGCCCGCGACGAGGACCAGCCCCACCGCCTCCGGGATCGTCATGAAGTACCGGGTGCACTCGGGGTGCGTCACCGTCACCGGGCCGCCGCGCGCGATCTGCTCCTTGAAGAGCGGGACGACGCTCCCCGCCGAGCCGAGCACGTTGCCGAAGCGGACCGCGCTCATCCGCGTCCGCGAGGTGCGGGCGAGATCGCGCACGACGAGCTCCGCCACGCGCTTCGTCGCGCCCATCACCGAGCTCGGGTTCACCGCCTTGTCCGTCGAGATGAGGACGAAGCGCCGCGCCCCGCAGGCGTCCGCCATCCGGGCGACGTGGAGCGTGCCGAAGACGTTGTTCTTCACGGCCTCGTCGGGCGCGTCCTCCATCAGCGGGACGTGCTTGTGCGCGGCGGCGTGGAAGACGTACTCGGGGCGGTAGCGCTCACCGAGCCGCGCGATCCGTTCGGGCTCGCGCACGTCCGCCACCTCGGCGCGCACGTCGACCTCGGGCGCCTCCTCCGCGATCCGGCGGGCGCGCAGGTAGAGCTCGTTCTCGTTCATGTCGACCATCACGAGCTGCCGGACGCCGTAGTGGACGAGCTGGCGGCAGATCTCCCCGCCGATGGACCCGCCGGCGCCGGTCACGAGCGCGCGGCGCCCGGCGACGAGCCGCTGGAGCTCGGCCCGGTCGAACTCCACGGGCGGGCGCGGCAGGAGGTCCTCGGGCGCCACGTCGTCGAGCATCGCCGCGGAGACCGGCTCCGCCAGCGAGGAGAAGGCGGGCAGGATCTTGAACTGCACGCGCAGGCTGGCGCAGACGGAGATGATCTTGCGGAGGCTCGCCGCGGCCGGGCGCGGGATCGCGAGGAGCACGACGCCGATCCGGTGCCGCTCGATCAGGGCGGCGAGTTCCTTCACGACGCCGACGATCGGCTTGCCGTCGATGCGGCGCCCGATCTCCGTCTCGTCCGTGCCGACGAAGCCGACGAGGTCGAAGGCGCGCTGCGGGCTGCGCACGATGTCGCGGGCGAGGAGCTCCGCCGCGAAGTTCACGCCCACGACGAGGGTCGGGGCCGCGCCGGACCGGCGGCGCCGCCGCTCGCCCCACCAGCGGGCCGCGACGCGCGGGCCGAAGCGGACCACCGCGAACGCAGAGGACGACATGAAGAACTCGAGCGCGTAGACCGTCCTCGGCAGCCCCGGCGGCACGACCCACGGCGCGAGCCCCACGAGGAGCGCCGAGCCCGTCGTGGCCGCCGTCGCGATCCGGACCGCGTCCGGGAGCCCCGCGAGGCGGAACGACCAGCAGTGCAGGCGCGCGGCGAGGTTCGCGGCCAGCCGCACCGCCACGACGACGGCGGCGATGCGGAGCATGTCGCGCTCCCACGGCGCCGGGATCACCCCGTCGAACCGGAGCGACATCGCTGCGTGGAGCGAGGTCGCCGCGAGCACCGCGTCGACCATGAGGATGACCCCGTAACGCCCCAGCCGCTCCCGAAGAGGATCTGCGAAGACCCGCGGCATCGACTCCCCCCCTGACCCACCCTTCCGCACCTGCCGCAACCTAGGGCCGCCGTGTTCCCCCTGCCCGGCGGCTCACCCGATTTCCCCCCCCACTCCCTTCACGGTGCGTCACGTTCGTGCGACCCCCCGGATGACGCCGATGACCCGTTCCTGGTCCTCGCCCGAGAGGCTGCTCGAGGAGGGGAGGCAGATCCCGCGCGCGTACAGGTCGGCGGCGACGCGGCCGCCGACGGCCTCGCAGGACGCGTAGAGCGGCTGCAGGTGCATGGGCTTCCAGACCGGCCGCGCCTCGACGTCGGCGGCGGCGAGCGCCACGAGGAGGTCGTCCCGCGTGGCACCGAGCCCCTCCGCGTCGACGAGGAAGCAGGAGAGCCACCGCGTCGAGGTGCCGTACGGCGCCTCCGGCATCGGCGCGAGGCCCGGGACGTCCGCGAGCCCAGCGCGGTAGCGCTCGAACACGGCGCGTCGCTGCGCCACCCGGGTCTCGAGCAGCTCGAGCTGGCCGAGGCCGATCCCCGCGAGGACGTTCGAGAGCCGGTAGTTGTACCCGAGCTCGTCGTGGTGGTACTCGGCGCGCGCCGCACGCGCCTGGGTCGCCCAGTGCCGCGCCCGCGCGACGCGCTCCTCGGAGGCGACGAGCATCCCGCCGCCGCTCGTCGTGATGATCTTGTTCCCGTTGAAGGAGAAGGCGGCGACGTCGCCGAAGGTGCCCGCGGCGGCGCCGCGGCAGGTCGCGCCCAGCGCCTCGGCCGCGTCCTCCAGCACCGGGACGTCGTGACGCCGGCACGCGGCGAGGACGGGCTCCATGTCCGCGCACTGCCCGTAGAGGTGGACGACCACCACGGCCTTCGGCCGGCGCCCGCGGCGCGCGCGCGCCTCGAGCGCCTCCGCGAGCAGCCCCGGGCTCATCATCCAGGTGTCGGGGTCGCTGTCGACGAAGGCCGGCGTCGCGCCGAGGTAGCGGACGGGGTTCACGCTCGCGACGAAGGTGAGGTCGGAGACGAGCACCTCGTCCCCGGGCCCCACGCCGAGGGCGCGCAGCCCGAGGTGGATCGCTGCCGTGCCGCTCGCGACGGCCACCGACGGGCGGCCGAGCCGCGCCGCGAACGCGCGCTCGAAGCCGTCGAGCTGCGGGCCCACGCTCGAGACCCAGTTGCTCGCGAGCGCCGCGCCGGCGTGCCGCGCCTCCTGCTCGCCGAGGTGGGGCACCGAAAGGTGGATCCGTCCCACGTCACCACCCCCCGCCGACCTGGCCGCTCGCCCTCCAGGCTGCCATCCGTGCCTCCCGACGCCGCCGCCCTCACCGCGCTCCCCCTCGCACGTCCGAGGAACGCCCGGCAGCGGGAGGTTGGCGACGGCGGCAGCACGGCGCGACCCCCGCCCGGCGGCGCGAGGGTCGCCCTCCGCCTGGGCCGGCGGGCGGAGCCTGGGGAGATGACCATGCTGACGCCGGATGTCCGAGCGGCAGGCGGTCGCGGCGCACGAGGCGGCGGGGGGGCGGGCGATCACCTCCCCGCTCGCTGCGCCGCGGCGCGGGCTCGTCCCGCTCGCGGGCCGGGTCCTCCTCCTCGCCTCCGTACCGCTCGCGGTGGTCTGGGTGCCGGTCGCGAGCGTGCCCGGCCTCGGCAACGTCGCCGCCGCCGACGTCGTCCTCCTCGGCCTCTGGGTGGCGGTCGCGCTCGAGCTCACCTTGCGCGGCGCGCGCGACGTCGAGGCGGGGCCGTTCGGGATCGTCGCCCTCGCGGGAGCCCTCGCCGTCCTCGCGGGGATCGGGGCCGAGGTGAGCCTCCACGAGCGCACCTTCACGCTCGAGGCGCTCCTGCTCATGAAGCGGTTCGGGTTCGCCGCGATCCTGCCGCTCGCCGCGGCCCTGTTCCGGACGACCGGGATCTCCCGCGCGTCGCACGCCGTCACCGTCTCCTGCATGGCGGCGATGGTGCTCTTCACGCTGCGTCCCGAGCTGCAGGTCTACCTCCCGCGGCCGGCCGCCTGGGATCCCGCCGCGATGGACGACCGGCCGACGGGCCTCCTCACGAACGCGAACGACCTCGCCTACGCGTCGGTCGCGCTCGCGGTGCTCCACGCGGCCTTCTCCCCGCCGCGCGCGGGGCTCGCCAGCCGGGTGGCGCTCGCGGCGACGCTCGCCGGCGCGGCGATCTGCGTGGTCTCGTCCGGGAGCCGGTCCGGGCTCATCGGCAGCGCCGGGGCGCTCGCGTACCTCAGCGTCTCGTCCGGCGTCCGGCTGCGGAGCAAGGTGCTGCTCCTCGGCGTCTCGACGCTCGTCGTCGCCGTCGGCCTCTCGTCGAGCCCCATCTTCCACGAGCGGATCGAGCGGTTCTACCGGCAGCGGCTCGGCGACGAGAACGTCTCGTCGCGGCTCGAGGCGCAGTGGATCGCGATCCACGCGTCGCTCGCGAACCCGCTCGGCGTCGGCTACCAGAACTTCCTCTCCGCGACCTCGAACATTCGCGAGCAATACGCCTTCACGACCTCGGACAGCGTCTACGTGGACACCCTCCTCGGCGCCGGGTTCCTCGGCCTCGCCGCGCTCCTCGCGCTGCTCGCCGCCACCTGGCGGGAGGCGTCGCGGCGGGCGGACGCGGGGAGGCGCGTGCGGCAGGCGGGGCTCGTCGCCTTCCTCCTGTTCGGTACGGCGGCGGTCGTCCCGATCTCGGTGTTCCTCGCGCCGCTGTTCTTCTGGATCCCGGCCGCGGGCGCGCTCGCGCGGGACCGCGAGCCCTGACCGAGGCGAGCGAGGTGCCCGTGCCGCCCGCCGACCACCGCCCGCGCCTCGCCGTCTTCGACCTCGTCACCTCGGTCGGCGGCGTCCAGCAGGTGATGTCGCTCCTCCTCCCGCGGCTCGCGGCGAGCTTCGACGTCGCCGTCGTGGACCCCTACGGGAACCCCGACTACGCGCGGCTCCTCGCGGGCGCCCGCGTCGAGCGCGTCGTGCTGGGCGGCGCTCCCGAGCGCCGCTTCATCGGCGGCGCAGGGCGTGGCTCCCGGGCGGTGAACCTCGCCCGGCGCGCGCCCTGGCTCGCCGCGACGGGGCTCCGGCTGCGCCGATGGGCGAGGGCGTGGCGGCCCGACGTCGTCTGGTTCAACCAGCTCCCGAGCGCCTCGCTGTTTCCCGCGTTCCTGCCGCGCACCGGCCCCGCCGTGCTCTTCCACGCACACGGCTTCGCCTCGGCCGCCGAGGTCCGCGGCGGACCCCGGCTGTCGCGGCGCTGCGCGCGCGTGGTCGCCGTGTCCGGCGCGGTCGCGGCC
>JAHWYA010000192.1 GCA_020028115.1 Anaeromyxobacter sp. | reverse complement strand
GACGAACGACAAGATCAAGGGCTTCTTTGCGATGACCGGCGGCTTCAAGTAGTAGCTCTGCGCAGGCTTCCTGCCTGCGCCGGGCAGCCTCGTCGCTGCGCTGCTCGGCGTACGGAGACAGTACGCCTGCGCTGCTCGCTCCTCGGGTGCCCGGCTCGGCGACGGACTCCTGCGCCTCGAGTCACGGCGTCACGGCTTCAGGCCCCACACGAAGACGCGGCGGTACGTGTAGAGGAACGGGCGCTCGTCCGGCAGCGCCGCGAGGAGCCGCGCGCGGTAGCGCTCGAGGAACCGGTCCCACGCCGGTGGGTCGAGCCGCTTCTGGAAGTCGGTGAGGTAGGTCGATCGTCTCGCGGGCGGAGAGCGCCTCGTGGGCGAGGCGGGTGAGCTCGCCGGTGCCGCACCCGAGGTCGACGACCCGCGGCGATCCGCCGCGGCGGACGAGGGCGAGCAGATCGTGAAACGGTGCGCTCCGCTCGTCGCGGAATTTTCCGTATTGATCGGGGTTCCAGACGTCGGCCGAAGTGGGCAAAGCCGTTGACCTCCCCGCCGTTTTGGAACAGATTCCCCCGGTTCAACTACCTCCCCCGGAGTCCCATGTCCATCCGCACCGTCGTGTTCGCCGCCGCCGTCGTCGCCGCGGCCGGCTGCCAGGCGCCCCGCCCCGCCGGGCAGGCGCAGCAGAAGCAGGATCCCAGCGCCGCGGTCGCCCGCATCGGCGGGCAGGTCGTCACGGCCGGCGAGCTCGACGAGAGCGTGAAGAAGGAGCTCGCGCAGCTCGACCAGCAGTACCAGGAGCAGCGGTACCAGCTCCGCCGCCAGGCGCTCGAGAACATGCTGCGCCGCCGCGCCTTCGAGGCGAAGGCGAAGCAGAAGAGCCTCACGACCGAGGAGCTCGTCAACAAGGAGATCGCGGAGAAGATCCCCGACCCGAGCGACGAGGAGATGCGGGCGCTCTACGAGCGCGCCAAGGCGGGCGGCCAGCAGCTCCCGCCGTTCGACCAGGTGAAGGGCGACATCTCGCGCTTCATCAAGGGGCAGAAGGGCCAGGGGGCGATGGCGGAGTACTACGACTCCCTGAAGAAGGAGATGGGGATCGAGCTGCTCCTGCCGCCGTACGAGGCGCCGAAGGTCGCGGTGGACGCCACCGGGCCGTCGAAGGGCCCGGCGAACGCGCCGATCACGATCGTCGAGTTCTCCGACTTCGAGTGCCCGTACTGCGTGAAGGCCGAGCCGACGGTGAAGGCGGTCCTCGCGAAGTACCCGGACAAGATCAAGCTCGTGTACCGCGACTTCCCGCTCCCGATGCACTCCCGCGCGCCCAAGGCGGCGGAGGCGGCCCACTGCGCCGGCGACCAGGGCAAGTACTGGGAGATGCACGAGAAGCTCTTCGCGAACGCGCAGAAGCTCGACGTCGCGGACCTCAAGGCGCACGCGCGCGAGATCACCGGCGTCGACGGCGCGAAGTTCGACCGCTGCCTCGACTCGAACGAGAAGGCGCCGCTCGTCGAGAAGAACAAGAAGGCGGGCGAGGACGCCGGCGTCTCGGGCACGCCGGCCTTCTTCATCAACGGCCGGCCGATCTCGGGCGCCCAGCCGCTCGAGGCCTTCACCGCGATCATCGACCAGGAGCTGAAGGGGAAGTAGCCCCCCGCCAGCCTCGTTCGAGCTCGCGCGCCCCGGGACCCCGAGGTCCCGGGGCGCTGCCACGTCCGGGACCCTCGCACGCTGGCGCCGGGGCCCCGCGGCCGATAGATTCGCGGCGGCATGGGCGGCTACGGCAAGGGCGAGGGCGCGACCCTCGGCGCGCGGCGGGTGACCCGGCAGATCCGGGTCGGCAACGTCCCGATCGGCGGCGGCGCCCCCGTCGCGGTGCAGTCGATGACCACCACGAGCACCGCCGACGCGGCGGCGACGCTCGCGCAGGTGCGCGCGCTCGCCGAGGCCGGCGCGGACGTGGTGCGGCTCGCCGTCCCCGGCCAGGACGCGGCCGCGGCGCTCCCGGCGATCGTGCGCGCCTCGCCGGTCCCGCTCGTCGCCGACATCCACTTCGACTACCGGCTCGCCCTGGCCGCCCTCGCCGCGGGCGTGCATGGCATCCGCCTCAACCCGGGGAACATCGGCTCGCGCGAGCGGGTCCGCGAGGTGGTGAAGGCGGCGCGGGAGCGCGCGGTGCCGATCCGGATCGGCGTCAACGCGGGCTCGCTCGAGAAGGACATCGTCGAGCGGCACGGCTGGCCGACCGCGGCGGGGATGGTGGAGAGCGCCGAGCGCCACATCCGCTTCCTCGAGGACGAGGGCTACCGCGAGATCAAGGTCTCGCTGAAGGCCCACGACGTCGCGATGACGGTGCAGGCGAACCGGCTGTTCGCCGGGCGGTTCGACTACCCGCTCCACCTCGGCGTCACCGAGGCGGGCACGCTCGTCGCCGGCACGGTGAAGAGCGCGGTGGGGCTCGGCATCCTCCTCGGGGAGGGCATCGGCGACACGATCCGCGTCTCGCTCACCGCCGATCCGGTCGAGGAGGTCCGCGTCGCGCGGCTCCTCCTCACCGCGCTCGGCCTCAAGTTCGGCGGCGCGACCCTCACCTCGTGTCCGACCTGCGGCCGCTGCTCCGTCGAGATGATCCCCATCGCCGAGCGGGTCGAGAAGCGGCTCGCGACGGTGAAGGGCGACGTCTCGGTGGCGGTGATGGGCTGCGAGGTGAACGGGCCGGGAGAGGCGGCGGCGGCGGACGTCGGGGTCGCCTACGGCCACGGCGGCGTCGGGCTGCTCTTCCGCGACGGCAAGATCGTGAAGCGGATGAAGGCGGAGGAGCTCGAGGACGCGGTCGTGTCCGAGGCGCTCGAGATCGCCGCCCGGCGCGCGCCGAAGTAGCGCCCCACGACCTCGCGCGCGGCGATGCCGGGCGCTTCGCTCGGGGTGAGCGGGCCTTCGGCCGTCAGAAGTTCGCGAAGAGCGGGAGCACGCCCGGCTCGAGGTCGTCCGTGTACGCGTACACGTCCGGGAATCCCGCGATGACGGCGGCGCACTCCGCGTCCGTCGCGGCGGGTACGTCCGCCTCGGTCGGGCCGCCGGCCGCCCCGCCGAGCTGCACGACGTAGTGGACGAGCGCGACCTTCCCGCCCGGCGGCACCGCGAGGTCGTGCACGACGAGCACCGTGGGGTCGAGGGGCGGGGCGGGAGGAGGGGCGAGCGCGGTGCCCGTCCCGGCGACGATGCCGACGTCGCGCACGGCGCCCGTCCGGTCCCAGCCGATCACGACGCCGCCGGGGCGGACCGCGGCGGCGGGCGCCGCGCCGCCGAGCACGGTGACGTACACGGCGCTCGTCGTCACCGCGGTCGTGCCGGTGTTCTCGAAGACGTCCACGAGCAGTCCCCACGTCGCCGCGGGCGGCGCGTAGAACGTGCGCGTCACCCGGAGGCGCGACGCCGGTGCGCCGACGTCGCGGGGCGCGCTCCGGACGTTCTGGCACTCGGCCGCGTCGCCCACCTCCCAGCCGCCGAGCCCTGCCTCGAAGTCGCCGTCGGGGAGCGCGGGGCCGCCGTCGCCGGTGACCGTCACGTCGTCGAGCGCGACGTAGCCGCCGGCGGCGCTGCGGAGCTCGAACGAGAGGACCACGTCCTGCGGAAGGCCGGAGCGCGTGGAGGAGACGCTCTCCAGCCAGACGTCCGAGGTCGACGAGAACAGCGGCGGACCGATCGCGTCGCCGGTCGCCGGGTCGCGGAGGACGACGTCGTACGCCGGCCCGTGCGGCGCCGCGCTCGCCCCTGCGAGCTGGCCCGCGCCGAGCGCCGCCTCGTGGGTCCACGAGAACGTGAACGCCCCGCCGCCCGGGAGGGAGAGCGGGCGGCCGAGGCGCGACCGCGACGTGCCGTTCAGGAAGCCGGAGCGGGTGCCGGAGAGCGGCGGGATCCCCGTCGTGAGCCCGTCCGAGGCCGCCGCCGTCTGGACCCCGTCGGCCGCGCCGAAGCGCGGCGAGAGGAACACCGCCTCCGACGCCTGCTGGTTCCCGGGGAACGCGGAGAGCCGGCCCGAGCCGAGGTCCGCCCAGACGCTCCCGTACGTCGCGGGCGTCGCCGTCGTGCCGACGTACAGGACGAGCGCGTTGACGTACTGCGCCCCCCAGCCCTCCGCGAGGCTGAAGTCGCTCGCGAGCACCCACGTGTTGGCCTGGCCGGGGAAGACCTCGGGGAGCTCCGCGGCGTCCGCGACCGTCTGCGCGAACGTCGTCACCGGCACCGAAGGGGCGCTCGCGAGGACGGTCGCGGTGCGCGGGAGGTCCACCGTGAACGCGCAGGGAGCGGACCAGTCGCCGCCGTTCGCGAGCCCGTCGGTCGACCGCGCGCGCAGGACGTGGGCGCCGGAGAGGAGGGGGACGCCGGCGGACCACGCGCCGCCGCCGCCCGCCGCGGTGCTCGCGACGGCCACGCCGTCGACCTCGAGGGTGACGGTCGTCGCCGGCTCGGCGGTCCCGACGACGAGGACCTGCCCGTCCACGAGGTGGCGAACCCGGATCGTCGCGCCCTCCGCCGGGACGAGGACGACGGGCGGCGCGGGCGGGAGCCGATCGACGACGACCGGCGCGGCGGCGGAGGCGGCGGAGACGTTCCCGGCGGCGTCGGCCGCGGTGGCGGTGAAGACGTGCGTCCGGCTCTCGACGGCGACGGTCACCGAGAACACGCCCGAGGTGGCGGTCGCGGTGCCGGCGAGCACGGCGTCGTCGTAGACCCGCACGAGCGCCCCCACCTCGGCGGTGCCCGACACGGCGACCGTCGCGGCGCTCGTCGGGGACACGAGCGCGGCGAGGACCGGCGGGGCGGGGACGGCGGTGTCGAGCGAGAAGGAGACGTCGAGGGAGGCCTCGTTGCCCGCGGCGTCGGCCGCGGTCACGGTCGCGGTGTGCGGCCCGTCCTCGAGCACGACGGTCGCGTTCCATGCTGCGCCGCTCCAGGCCGCGGTCGCCGTGACGTCGCCCGCGCCGACCGTCACGACCGCGCCCGCCTCCGCGGTCCCGGTGAACGTGACCGCTCCCCCCGGCGCCTGGAGCGCGTTCAGCACGGCGCCGTCCGCGGGGAAGCCGATCGCGGGTGCGGCGGGCGGCGTCCGGTTGGCGTCGTCGCCGCCGGACGAGGAG
>JAHWYA010000191.1 GCA_020028115.1 Anaeromyxobacter sp. | reverse complement strand
AGGTCCCGACGCGAGCGGGCGACGACGAGCGCGCCGTCGCGGATCCCACGGACCTCTTCGTAGCGGACGACGAAGTCGCGGCGGAACAGGATCGGTAGGCCCCGCCGCGCCGCGAAGCCCGATTCGTAGAGCCGCGTCACCCGGCCGAGGGACTCCCCGTCGAGATCCCGCACGGGCTGGCCGATCGACACGCCGTTCCGCCGCCGTTCCCTCATGCGGGGAAGGTATGGCGACCGGCCCGCCTTCGGACGACCCGCGGAAGGGTTCGCGAGGGCAAGCCGAGCCGGCGCTCGATCGTCCGCTGCCGGCCCCGCTTCGCGTACGCGAGCTCGCGATCGGCGGTCGCGCTCGCGCTCGCGCCGTCACGCTGCCGTCCGCTTGAACTCCTCGGAGCGCACGCCGAACTGCTTGAGGAGCCGGTGCAGGCTCTCGCGGGTCATCCCCGCCTGCGCGGCGGCCCGCGTCACGTTCCCGTGGAACTTGCTCATCAGCGCCACGAGGTAGTCGCGGGAGGCGCGGTGGCGCGCCGCGACCACCGCCTCGTGGAAGTTCACGTCGACCGGGGCGTCGCCGCGCGGCTCGGCCGCCGTGCGCCGGGCGCGGTCCTCGAGCGCGCGCGCCACGACGAGCTGGATCTCGGGGGCCTCGGCCGGCTTCGCGACGTAGTCGAACGCGCCCTGCCGGATCGCCTCCACCGCGTCCGGGATCGACGCGAACCCCGTCATCATGACGACGCTCGTCGCGGCGCAGGAGCGCCGCACGGCCGCGAGCACCTCGAACCCGGTCAGCCCCGGCATCTTCACGTCGGTGAGCACCACGTCGAACTCGCGCTGCTCGAGCCGCGCGAGCGCCTCCTTCGGATCGCACGTGCTCGTCACGTCGTACGCGTCGCGCAGGATCCGCGCCATGAGCTCCGTGACGGCCGCCTTGTCGTCCACCACCAGCACGCTGCTGCGACTCATGTACCCGCTCCTTCCTGCCGGCGCGGCGCGCGCAGGCTGAACCGCGCGCCCACCGCCGCGTCCTCGAGGTCCACGTCCCCGCCGTGCGACCGGGCGATCGCGCGCGCCAGCGCGAGGCCGAGGCCGGTCCCGGTCGCCTTCGTCGTGAAGAACGGCTCGAACAGGCGTTCGCGGCGGTCGGCGGGGATGCCCGGCCCCGTGTCGCTCACGACGACGTGCGTCGTGTCGAGGTCGCAGCCCACCTCCACCTCGACCTTCCCGGCGGGGCCGGCGGCTTCCGCCGCGTTCTTCACGAGGTTGAAGATCACCTGGCGGAACCGGGCGGGACACCCGAGCGCGTGGCCGGCGCCGGCGACGTGGAGCGCGGGCGCGTCCGGCATGGCGACGCGGATCGCGTCCGCGACCTCCTGCGAGACCTCCCGGAGGTCGACCACCTGGGGCGCCGCCGTCACCGCGGGGCGCGAGAGCTGCAGCAGCCCCTCCACGATCTCCTGGCAGCGCTTCGCCTCGCGCTCCACGTGCGCGAGGTCCGTCCCGAGCTCGCCCGCGACCCTCCCGCGGTGGAGGGTCAGGTACCCGATCATCACCTGGAGCGGGTTGTTGATCTCGTGCGCGATCCCGGCGGCGAGCCGCCCGAGGCTCGCGAGCTTCTCCGACCGGACCAGCCGCTCCTGGTGCTGCTGGAGCGACTCCGCCATCGCGTTCAGCTCTGCGCCGAGCGCCGCGAACTCGCCAGGCCCCCGGAGCGCGATGCGCGTCCTCAGATCGCCGCGCCCGATCCGGGCAGCGCCATCGCCGAGCACGGCGAGCGGGCGCGCGATCGCGCGCGCGAGGTAGATGCCGACCGCGAGGGCGAAGAGCGGCACCGCGACCGCGAAGCCGACGGCGAGGCGGAGCGAATCGCGCCGGAGCCGCTCGACCGACGCGCTCTGCACCGCGCTCTCCTCGCGCAGGAACGCGAACAGGTTATAGGCGTTCTCCTCGATCTCGAACACGAGCCGGTACCTCGCCTCCTCGCTCCCCCGGACCTGGGCTCCCGCGGCGGCGGCGGCGACGTCGGCCGCGAAGCGCTGGTCGAGGGCGCGGGTGGCTGCCGCGATCTGCTCGACCCAGCGGGACGACTGGGGCTCGTCCACGCGCGCGGAGAGCTTTCGCACGAGCGCGGCCACGGTGTCTCGCCCTGCGGCGGCCGGCCCGGCGGCCTCCTCGCCGGCGAGCACGCGCGCTTGCCTCGCGTACTCGCTCCGCACGGCCTCCTCGAGCTGCAGCGCGAGGTGCATCTCCTCCTGGTGATCGCGGAGCTCGGCGATCCCGTGCGCCATCCGGGCGAGCCGGAGGACCTGAAGGGCGAACGTGGCGGCGAACGCCGCGGCGAGCACGGTGAACGCCGCGAGGAGGAGGCCGCGCGTTCCGAGCGCCCCGCGGGCGCGGCCAGCACGTGCTCCGGCTCCGGATGTCGCCATGCGCTCTCCGCGAAGGAGGGGTCCACCCGACTTCGCGTGGAGTGTAAAGAGGTCGCCGGCGAGACACAGTCGCAGGTCCGTGGGACGCGCTCCGGGTACACCGGTCCGGTTCGCTCGGGCGAGCCCCGCCCGGCATGCTCCGCGCGAGGCGCAAGCGGACGCTTGCGGCCCGGCTCGGCCTTGCGCGCGCCGCGGCGCGCTGCTCAGGCCCGCTTCACGCGCGCCGCGCGGACCTTCGTCACCCGCCGCGGGTCGGCGTCGGCGACGGTGAACACCCAGCCCTTCCAGAAGTACCGGTCGCCCTTCGACGGGATCGCGCCGGCCACCGCGTTGAGGAACCCGGACATCGTCTCGTAGCCCTGGTCCTCGGGGAGGTCGGCCGACGCGGCGGCGTTGAACTCCGCGACGGCGGCCTGGCCCTGCACCGTGAACGTGCCGTCCTGGTGGACCTCGACCGCCTTGCCGACCTCGTCGAACTCGTCCTGGATGTCGCCGACGATCTCCTCGAGGACGTCCTCGATCGTGCAGAGGCCCATGATGCCGCCGTGCTCGTCGACGACGAACGCCATGTGGAGGCGCCGCTTCTGCATCTCGCGGAGGAGCTGCTCGATCGGCTTCGACCAGGGGACGAAGTGCGCCGGGCGGAGGATGTCGCGGAGCATGATGAGCTCGGGGTGCGCGAGCAGCGGCACGAGGTCGCGCGCGTGGAGCACGCCCTCGATCCGGTCGAGGTTCTCGCGGTAGACCGGCATGCGCGAGTGCCCCTCCTCCGCGAGCACGCGGATGATCTCCGGCACCGGCGTGTCGACCTCGACCGCCACGACGTCGGTGCGCGGCACCATGACGTCGCGCGCGACCTTGTCCCGGAACTCGAAGACGTTCCGGATGAGCTCGCTCGTCGCCTCGGAGCCCGGCCCGGACCGCTTCGCGAGCTCGGAGAACGCGCGCTCCATCTCCTCGAGGGGCGGCAGCGGCAGCGCGAACCGCGCGCGCCGCCCGGTCACCACGCGCACGAGGCGGCCGAGCGGCGCGAAGAACGCGCGGAGGGCCCGGAACGGGACCGCGAGCGCGAGGGCGACCGGCTCCCCGTGCGCCGCACCGAGACCCCGCGCCCCACCGGCGAGCGGCAGGGAGACGAGCGAGGCGGCGAGCGCCGCCCCGAGCCCGCCCGCCCAACGCGCCTCGGGGGCGAGCGACGCCCCGACGTACCCGGCCACGAACCCCGCGAGGATCGTGGCGAACGTCGCGACGGCGCGGCCCGCGAACGCCGTCCCCTCGAGGTCGTCGAAGAGGGCGGCGAGGGCGTGGGCGCGGCTGCCGGCCTCGGGGGAGGCCGCGAGCTCGCGGGCGCGGGGCTGGCCCGTGGCGACGAGCGACGACTCGAACGCTGCCGCGATCGCCCGGAGGACGAGCAGCAGGAAGACGCCCGCGGCGAGCGTCGCGAGTCGCTTGGCGTCGGGCCCCATCGGCGCCCCACCCTACCAAACCGCGGGCAGCCCCGCGGGGTCGGATCTGCTATAAGGCCGCGCATGGCGAAGAAGGCTCGCGTGTTCGTGACGTTGAAGCGCGGTGTCCTCGATCCCCAGGGGTCGGCGGTCAATCGGGCGCTTCACGCGATGGGGTACGGCGAGGTGTCCGACGTGCGGCTCGGGAAGCTCATCGAGGTGACCCTCGACGAGAAGGTCCCCGAGACCCAGGAGCGGGCGCGCCTCGAGGAGATGTGCCGCAAGCTCCTCGCGAACACCGTCATCGAGGACTACAGGATCGAGCTGTGACCTCGATGAGAGTCGGAATCGTCACCTTCCCCGGCTCGAACTGCGACCACGACGTCTACCACGTCGTGAAGCACGTCTCGGGCGCCGACGCGACCTACGTCTGGCACAAGGACCGGCTGCCGTCCGGGCTCGACGCGGTCGTCGTCCCCGGCGGCTTCAGCTACGGCGACTACCTGCGCTGCGGCGCGCTCGCGCGGTTCTCGCCGGTGATGGAGGACGTCGTCGCGTTCGCGAACGCGGGCGGCCCGGTCCTCGGCATCTGCAACGGCTTCCAGATCCTCTGCGAGGCGGGGCTCCTGCCCGGCGTCCTCATGCGCAACGCGTCGCTCAAGTTCATCTGCCGCGACGTGACGCTGAAGGTCGACGGCGCGGAGACGCCGGTGACGCGCGGCCTCGCGGGCCGGACCCTCGCGATGCCGATCGCGCACGCGGAGGGGAACTACTTCGCCGACCCCGAGACGCTCGACCGGCTCGAGGGCGAGGGGCGCGTGACGTTCCGCTACGTCGGCGGGGCGCCGAACGGCGCCGCGCGCGACATCGCCGGGATCTCCGGCGGGCCGCGCCGCAACGTGGTCGGCCTCATGCCGCACCCGGAGCGCGCCGCCGAGGCGATCCTCGGCCGCGAGGACGGGAAGCGGCTCTTCGAGGCGCTGCTGGCGCGTTAGGAGCGCGGCGTGAACGTCGACCTCGCGGGACCGGCCGGGCGGCTCGAGGCGCTCGCCGAAGGTCCCGACGACGCGGCGTTCGCGGCGGTCGTCTGCCACCCCCACCCCGCCCTCGGCGGCACGATGCACAACCACGCGACCTACCGGCTCGCGAAGGCGGTGGTCGCCCGCGGCGGGTTCGCGCTCCGCTTCAACACCCGCGGCACGGGCCGCTCCGCGGGCCGCCACGACGCGGGGCGCGGCGAGGCGGACGACACCCGCGCCGCGCTGGCGTGGCT
>JAHWYA010000190.1 GCA_020028115.1 Anaeromyxobacter sp. | reverse complement strand
CGGGCCGCCGGGCTCTCCCGGGAGCCCCGGCTCACCCGGGAGTCCTGGCGCGCCCGGCGCGCCGCCCATGCCGGGCGCGCCGCCCCACTCGTACGACTCCCAGTACTCGCCGAGGAGCCCGCCGCCGGCGTCAAGATATCGGACGATCGCGCCGAAGTTGCTGTCCGAGAACTCCTGGGCGGTGATGACCGCGCGGCTCGCGCCGTACGGCCCCGCGCCTGAGAAGCTCAGCGTGAGGGTCTGCCCGAGGTACGAGTACGTCCCCGACCACGAGCCCGACACCCCGCCGATCCAGCCCTCCGCCGTGAACCCGTTGCCGGAGGCCGCGAACGCGTACCCCACGTGGAAGTCCCAGTTCCAGGCCCACATCGTCGCCCCCGGCAGCCACGGGCCGAACTGCGTGTACCCGCCGAACAGGTCGGGCAGCCCGTCGAGGTCGCGATCGGTGTTCGGGCTCGCTCCGGCGGGCCAGGTCACGACGACGCCGCCGAGGCTCGGATCCGGGAGCATCCCCGCGTGATCGCCGTCCGGGCCGAGGTCGAAGCGCGCGGGGACGAGCGCGCGCAGGTCGACGCCGGCGAAGAACTTCGACGGGTTGACGACGACGTCGTCCGAAGCGTCGAGCGGCGTGCCGCCGTCGAGCGTGTAGTTCCCCGAGGAGAGCCCGATCGTCTTCGCCTGGGCCAGCGCGTCGGTCATCTGCGCGACCTGCTGCGCCGGGTTGTACGTGACCGTGCACGTGTACGACATGCCGTTCCAGCCGCACTGCTGGTCGCTCAGGGCGATCAGGTCGTTCGACTGATCGTCCGTCTCGGCGGCAAGCGCCGCGAGCGCCGCCTGGAAGCTGTCGATCGCGAGGAGGGCGTCGGTGCGAGACCCGGCGAGCGCCGCCGCCTGGGCGAGGCGGCCGAGCTGCGGGTACTCGGCGAGGAAATCCGCCGGGCCGTAGGCGCCGCTGCCCAGGAGCCTCGCCTGGAGCGCGTCCGGATCGATGTCGAAGTTGTACGCCTGCTGCACCTGGATCCAGGCGAGCATCCCCTGCGCGACGCCGCGGAGGAACAGGGCGTCGGTCTGGTCGAAC
This sequence comes from Anaeromyxobacter sp., assembly GCA_020028115.1. Classification (GTDB taxonomy): domain Bacteria; phylum Myxococcota; class Myxococcia; order Myxococcales; family Anaeromyxobacteraceae; genus Anaeromyxobacter. The sequence continues at coordinate 4,065 of JAHWYA010000190.1, read as the reverse complement.
TCCAGCACCTGCGCGCCGTCGTTCACCGCCGCGTCGAAGGCGGGGGTGACGCCGTTCAGGAGGGCGATCGCCCCGCGGAGGCCGGTGGCGACCTGGCTCGCGAGGAACGCCTGGAGCTTCGCGGTCCGGGGGCTCGTGGACGCGAGCGGCCGGAGCTTGCAGCTCTCGCTCGTGTAGGAAACGAAGTAGTCCGGAGGGATCGCGTTCGTGTAGGTCGTCGTCGTGCAGGTGAGGAACAGGCTCGGGTCCATCGTCGCGCGATCGTCCGCGCCCGCCGCGAACCCGAACGCGTCGAGGACGTCGCCGAGGTCGTTGAGCCCGTTGTCGGTGGCGTCCGAGTACGGCCGCGCGAGGAGCGCGACGCGAGCGAGCGCGCCGAAGAAGCGCGCCTTGTCGAGCTCGTTCGGCGTGGCCGCGCCGTCGGTCGGGGCGAGCGCCGCGGCGGCGGAGAGCTCGTTCGCGGCGAGGAGGAGCTCGTCCGTCGCGTGCGAGACGAGCGCGGCCTCGAGCGCCGCCATCCCCTTCCCGAGGTGGTTCGCGACGGTCCCCGGGTTCACGCCGACCTCGAGGGTGCCGCCGGTGCCCACCACCACCGTGACCGGGAGGCCCGTGTCGACGGCCGCGTCGACGAGCGAGGTGATCACGTCGGCGTCGATCGTGGCCGCGACGGTCCCCGCGTCCGCGGGCGAGGCCGCCGTCCGCGCGACGTGGTCCGCGGCCGCGACGGCGGCGCTCGCGAGTGCCTCCACCGCCCCGTCCATCGCGAGCACCTCGAGCACCTTCGCGCGGATCGCGGCGACGACCGCCGGGAGGTCGGCGCTCGCCGCGTTGCCGCCGAGCAGCTGGAGCGCTGCGCCCACCGCGATCGTCCCGGCGAGGAGCTTCCGGTCCGCGGCGGTCACCGCGCCGTCGAGCATGCGCGCCATCGGGTCCGCCGTGAGGTCCGCGACCGTGATCGAGCTGGGGGCCACGGGGTCCACGAGGGAGAGGAGCTGCGCGGGGGTCCTCCCCGCGGCGAGGAGCGTCGTGAGAGGCGACACGACGAGGCCGCCGCTCCTCGCGTCCACCGTGCGCTCGAGCCGCACCGCGTACGGGCTCCCATTGTGGATCCCCTTCACCGACATGGCGAGGACGTTCCCGAGCGTCAGCGGCTGCGCGAACGTGAACGCACCGCTCGCGTCCGTCGCCGTCGACTCCTGCACGACGGCGCGCGCGGGGGTGAGCTCCTGCAGGACTGCGCCCGTGATGTACGGGTCGACGGCCACGCCCGCCGTGATGGACGTCCGGACCGGGCCGGGGGGCGTGTCGCCGCCTCCCGCGCCCGAGCACGCCTGCAGCGCCGCAACCGCGGCGAACCCCAGCACCACCCTGCTCGTGAAGCGGACCATTTCGCCCCCCTGCGAAGTAGGGGCCAATCATGTCCCGAACGGGGGGTTGCTGGCCAGCGCGAGTTACGGCGCGGAAAACCGGGCGGCCGCGAGCCGCACCGCGCGGCGGAGCCCCGCGAACCGCAGGCGCGCGAGCGCCTCGCCCGGCGCGACCCACGCGTGCTCGGCGTGCTCGTCGGAGAGCGAGGGCGCGAAGCCGGGCGGCAACCGCGCCGCGAACGCGGTCTCCTCGACGATCGCGAGGTCCCCGGGCCGCACCCGGTTCAGCGTCGGGTCGAGCGCGAACGCGTGCCGGTAGCCGAGCGGCTCCACCGTGACGTCCGCGCCGGTCTCCTCGAGCAGCTCCCGCCGCGCCGCCGCCTCGGGCGACTCGCCGCGCTCGAGCCGGCCGGTGACCTGCTGCCAGAACCCGCCGCGATCCTCGCTGCGGCGCAGGAGGAGCACGCGGCCGTCGGCGCCCACCGGGACCACCGACACGGTCCGGAGGTCGGGGCCGGCGGAGGGGGAGACCTCGCGGTCGAGCGCCTCGCCGAGGTGGAGCGCGAGCCGGTCCTCGCCCTCCTCGCGCGCCGGCGCCGGGCGCGCGCGCGCCGCCAACTCGGCCGCGAGGCTCGTCACGCCGAGCCGCGGATCGGAGATGCCGCACGGTACGATCGCGCGGAAGTGGGCGAGATCGGGCGCGTGGTTGAAGGCGAACCCGTGAGAGGTGATCCAGCGCGAGAGGTGGACCCCGACCGCGCCGATCTTCTTCGCCCCGACCCACGCCCCGCGGTGCTCCGGGTGCCGCTTCGCCTCGACGCCGTGATCGGCGCAGGCGCGGATCATCGCCTCCTCGAGGGCGCCCACGTAGCGGCGCACGTCGGGCCGGCCGGAGAGATCGACCACGGGATAGCCGACGATCTGCCCGGGCCCGTGGTAGGTCACGTCGCCGCCGCGGTCGGTCTCGTGGATCTCGAACCCCTGCCGCTCGAGCCACTCCGGGGCCGCGACGACGTTCCCGCGGGCGGCGCTCCGCCCGAGGGTGAGGACGGGCGGGTGCTCGACGAGGAACAGGTGGTCGGTGGCGCCGCGCGTGCCGGCCCGGATCGCCTCGGCGGCGAGCCGCATCAGGGCGAGGCCGTCGTCGTACTCGACGCGGCCGAGCCGGTGGAAGAGGAGCGTGCGGCGGCTCATGGCGTCGCGGGTGGGCGCCGCCCTCATGCCCGCGCGGCGCTCCCCGCCTCGGCCTTGCGGGGACGCTCGGGCCGGTTAAGCGCGTGGATCGCCTCGCCGAGGGCGGCCTTGCACGCCTCCATGAAGGCCTCCGGCAGCGTGGGATGGGCGTGCACGGTGAGCGCGACGTCCTCGAGGTAGGCGCCCATCTCGAGCGCGAGCGCCGCCTCGGCGACGAGATCCGACGCCTCCGGACCGCACATCGTCACGCCGAGGAGGAGCTTCGACTCGCGGTCCCCGATCACCTTCACGAACCCCTCGGTGTGGTCGATCGCGAGGGCGCGGCCGAGCGCGGCGAACGCGAACTTGCCGACGATGGGGTCGTAGCCCTGCGTGCGGGCCTCCTCCTCCGACAGCCCGACCGTCGCGATCTCGGGATCGGTGAAGATCGCGCCGGGCATCGCCACCCAGTCGCGCGCCGACTTCATCCCGGCGATCACCTCGGCCGCGATCTCCCCCTCCTTGAAGCCCTTGTGGGCGAGGAAGGGCGGTCCGGCGAGATCGCCGATGACGAAGATCGAGGGGACCTTCGTGCGGAGCTGGGCGTCGACGACCGGGAAGCCCTTCGGCCCGATCTCCACCCCGGCCTCCTCGAGGCCGAGCCCCTCCGAGTTCGGCCGGAACCCGACGCCGACGAGGATCTTGTCGCAGGCGAGCTCCTGCGGCTTGCCGTCCACCTCGACCTGCACGGCGAGCGCGCCGTCCTTCCGCTCGAACCCCTTCGCCTTGGCGTTCACGAGCACCGTCCCGCCGCGCTGGCGAACCCCCTTCTGCACGAGCCGGACCGCCTCGGGATCGATGCCGGTGAGGATCTGCGGGAGCGCCTCGACGTAGGTGACCTGCGAGCCCAGCTTCGCGTAGACCGTCCCGAGCTCCATGCCGATGACGCCCGCGCCGATGCAGACGAGCCGCTTCGGCACCTCGCGCAGGTCCACCGCCTCCTTCGCGCTCCAGACGTCCTTGCCGTCGAACGCGAAGCCCGGGATCTCCACCGGGCGCGCGCCGGTCGCGACGATGAACGCGGCGGCCTCGAGCCGGGTCGCCTCGCCGTCCGCGCCCTTCACCTCGACGGCGTTCCGGCCGACGAACTTCGCCGTGCCCTTGACGACCTCGACCCCGTTCCCCTTCTCGAGCTGGCCGACGCCGCCGACGAGCTTCTTCACCACCGCGTCCTTGAACGCCCGGAGCTTCGCGACGTCGACGCGCGGCGCGTCGACGAGGATGCCGCGGTCCGCCGCGCCGCGGACCTCCTCGACGAGGTTCGCGGCGGCGATGAGCGCCTTCGACGGGACGCACCCCCAGTTCAGGCACACGCCGCCGAGCGCCTCCTTCTCGACGAGCGCGGTCTTCTTGCCGAGCTGCGCGAGCCGGATGGCGGCGACGTAGCCGCCCGGTCCCGCGCCGATCACGACGGCGTCGAAGGTCTTCGTGGCCATGGTCGGTCCCCTTCCAGGGTGGGGGGGGA
>JAHWYA010000189.1 GCA_020028115.1 Anaeromyxobacter sp. | reverse complement strand
GCCCGCGGCGGGCGCCGCGCGCGCCGCCGTGCTCGTGGTGGACGACAGCGTCACCGTGCGGGAGGAGCTCCGCCGGGAGCTCGAGGGCGCCGGGCTCGAGGTCGTCACCGCCGCGGACGGCGAGGAGGGCCTCCGCGTCGCGGCCGACCGGCGCCCCAGCGCCGTCGTCGTGGACGGCGCGATGCCGGGCATGGACGGCGCGAGCTTCATCCGGCAGCTCCGCTCCGACGCCGTGCTGCGGACCACCCCGTGCATCCTGCTCACCGCGTCCCGCTCCGTGGGCGAGCTGCGGGCGCTCGACGCCGGCGCCGACGCCTACGTCCGGAAGGAGGAGGGGCACGAGGTCGTGCTCGCGCGCCTCCACTCGCTCCTGCGCGGCGCGAGCCCCTCGCCGCCCGCCGGCACCGCCGGGCTCCTGTCCCCGAAGCGGATCGTCGCGGTGGGCGCGGGGAGGGAGCGCGCCGAGGCGCTCGCCGAGCGGGTCCGCCGCTACGGGTACGAGCCCGTCCCGGTGGCGTCCGTCGAGGAGGCGCTCGCCCTGCTCGCGGTGGACCGCGTCGACGCCGTCGTGGTGGACGCGGCGGGGGCCGCCGCGCCGGCGCTCGCGGTGTGCGCCCGCATCCGCGCCGTCCCCGGGCTGAGGGACCTCCCGCTCCTCGTCGCGGGCGAGGGAGAGGAGCACGAGCTCGTGCTGCGCGCGCTGCACGCCGGCGCGGACGACTGCGTCGTCACTCCCAGCGGCGCGGGCGTGCTGCGCGCGCGCATCGCGGCCCTGCTCCGCCGCAAGCAGTTCGAGAGCGAGAACCGCTCCCGCGAGGCGTACACGCGGAGCGCAGCGATCCTCGAGACCATCTCGGACGCCTTCTTCGCGGTCGACCGCGCGTGGCACCTCGTGTACGTGAACCACGCCTTCGAGGTCCTCCTCGGTACGACCCGGGACGCGGCGGTCGGCGAGAGCCTGTGGGACCACGCCGCGCCCCTGCGCGGCGGGCCGTTCGAGGAGGAGCTCCGGCGCGCGGCGGCCGGCGGCGCGCCGTACACGTTCGAGGCGCCGTTCCCCGGGGAGCGCTGGTTCGAGGTGCGGGCGTTCCCCCACGAGGACGGCCTCACCGCGCACCTCCGCGACGTGACCGAGCGGCGCCGCTCGCAGGAGGTGCAGGCGCACCTGCTCGGGATCGTCGGGCACGACCTGCGGACGCCGCTCACGTCCATCATGATGTCGGCGGCCTCCGTCGTGCGGGACCGCTCCACGTCCGAGCGCCACCGGCGCGCGCTCGAGCGCGTCGAGGTGGGCGCGGTGCGCATGCGCCGGCTCATCAACGACCTCCTCGATTACTCGCGCGCGAGGCTCGGCGAGGGGCTGCCGGTCCAGCCGGCGCCGGCGGACCTCGACGACATTTGCCGCGACGCGCTCGAGGCGATCGGCGCGGCGCACCCGGGACGGAAGGTGGTCTACCGCGCCGAGGGGGACGGCCGAGGGGAGTTCGATCCGGAGCGGGTGTTTCAGGTGCTGATGAACCTCCTCGTCAACGCCGTCCGCCACGGGACGCCGGACGGCGACGTGACGCTCTCCTGGCGCGGCGGGCCGGATCGCAAGATCATCTCGGTCCACAACCCGGGCGCCCCCATCGCGCCGCACCTCCTCGGTCAGATCTTCGAGCCGTTCAAGCGCGGGGACCGCGCCGGGAACACCTGGGGCGGCGTCGGGCTCGGGCTGTACATCGTGAAGCAGATCGTGATCGCGCACGGCGGCACGGTCGGCGTCCGCTCCGCCGCCGGGGAGGGGACCACGTTCGAGGTCTCCCTCCCCGCGAGGCCCGCTCCGCCCGCGCGCGGGTGAGCGCGCCTGCGAGCGGCCGAGGGCTCACGGACCGAACACGACGTCGCGCACCGCCCAGCCGGTCCCGCCCCTGAGATCGCGCACCACCACCACGATCTTCGCGCGCGTGCCCCGCGCGAGGGCGCTCCAGCGGTTCGTCTCGGCGCCGCGGGTGTGCAGCTCCTCGAGCTCCCCGGCGGTGGAGAACCACGAGTAGACCCACTCCTCGGCCGCGAGCTCGATGACGTCCCCGTTCGCGTCGAGCTTCCGGTACGTCTCGGGGATCCCCTCCGGGCCCGCCGCCTCGAGCGGCGCGACCCATGTCTCGCCGGGGGCGACGGTCGTGAGGATGGCGGGATCATCGAGCGTGGCCGCGCCGGCCGTGATCCCCGCGATCGCGGGGTTCCGGTTCGCCGGGTCCAGCGCCTGCGGGCCGCGGATCTGGACGCGCTTCGTCGAGAGGACGTGCTCGCGCGTGCTCCACAGCTCGGCGAGGCGCGTGACGGCGTCCGCCTCGGGGCAGGGCCCCCCGCTCCCCGCCGCGAGCTCGTCCGGCGTCGCGTCGAGCGCGAAGGCGAGCACGACCGCCTGAGTGCCGAGGCGCTGCTGGTTCGCCAGGAGCGTCGCGTCCGCCTCGGGGGGTGGATCGAGGAAGTACCTCGCGGGGACGCTCACCGTGGGGAGCGGCAGGGCCGCCCCGCCGGAGAGCGTCGCGGGTCCGCAGACGCCGCCGGCGCACACCTCGACGCCGGCGAGGACGGGCGGCACGAGGTCCATGCCGAGGCCCCCACCGCCACCGCCGCCGCCGCCGCCCGCGCAGCTCGCTGGCGCGAACTGCGCGAGGAAGGCCGCAGGATCCTTCAGCCCGGCGAGGAGCACGCAGGAGCTCGGCGCGTCGACTCCGGGCAGCGGGAGACACGCCAGGTGGACGACCGTCGTCGTCCGCGCCGGCTCGGCGTCGAAGTCCGCCCGCAGGACGAGCGACGTGAGCGTGGCGGTCTGGAGGCCGGCCGGATCGAGCTCGGGCGGCTCGGCCCGGATCGCGAGGACGCGCAGCTTCTCGATCCGGGAGGCGGGGTCGAACTCGGGGCTGCAGGCGGCGAGCGCGAGGGCAGCGGCGACGACGAGGGAGCGGTTCATGGCGGGTCTCCGGCTAGTACTCGGCGCGGATGCCGAAGGAGGGGAACAGCGGCAGGCCGGTGACCCAGCCCTGCTGCGTGTAGTCGTAGTTGTAGGCGACGTCCTCCGCGTTCTTCCGGTTCGTCGCGTTCTGGACCTCGAGGTAGAGCGCCAGCATCCAGGTGCGGTGGGTCCAGCGCTTGTCGACGCGCAGGTCGAGCTGGAAGAAGTCCGGCATGCGCGCGGTCGAGGACGGATCCGGCACCGGCTGGTGGTCGGCTCCGTCGGCGTCGAACACCGCGCCGACGATGCGCGTGTACGGGTTCCCGGTCGCGTAGCGCGCCCGGAACCCGAAGGAGAGCCCGTCCCAGAGCTCGGGCAGCTCGACGGTGCCGAGCGCGATCAGGTTGTGCGGCTGATCGAACGCCTCGCCGCCCGGCATGATGGTCCCGCCCACGACCTTCTGGTCGCGCTCGCTCCGGGAGAGCGAGTACGAGAGCCACCCGAAGAAGCGGCCGCCCGGGTTCCAGCGCACGAGCAGCTCGGCGCCGTAGGACCGCCCGGTGCCCGCGTTCGCGTACCGCTCGGAGGTCCCGGTGGGCAGGACGAGGTCGAAGAGCCGCTTGTAGTAGAGCTGCAGATCCAGGGTGATCGGGCCGGCGACGCGCTGCTCGACGCCGGTCATGAAGTGCCAGGCGGCTTCCGCGTAGAGCTCGGGGTTGCCCCACTCGTGCGTGAGGTACACCGGGAGCGGGGGCTGGTGGTAGAGCCCGGCGCCGCCCTTCAGCATCGTCCCGTCGCGCACCGTGTAGCGCGCGGAGAGGCGCGGGTCGACCCAGGTCATCGTGTTGATGATCACCTCGCGCTCGACGCGGAGGCCCGGCACGACGACGAGCCCGTCGAGCGGCTTCCACGTCGCCTCCGCCCAGAGCCCGGCCTCCATCCCCTGGAGCCTCAGGGTGGTGCGGATGAGCCGCGGATCCGGGTCCCGCAGCCGCCCCGGCGGCGGGATCTCCGGGTACTCGAGCCGGAGCCGCGATGCCGGGAGGAAGCGCGTGTCGGTCCCCGCGGCGAGCGTGAGCCGCTCGCCCAGGTCCCTCGACGCCTCCGCGCGCAGGGTGGTGATCTGGAAGGTGTCGTGCTCCGAGCCGAACGGGCCGAAGCGGTTCGAGATCTCGATGAGGCCGTGCGCGATGGCGAGCCGCGCCCGGGTCCGCTCGTCGAAGCGGTGATCCCATGAGGCCGCCGCCTGCACGAACCCGGTCCCGATCTCGAGCTGGTCGAGGTCGCGGAGGCCGCCGGTGGCGATCCCGGTGAGCTCCATCCGGTCGTCGACGCCGAAGACGGACAGGCGCAGCGTGTCGTCGGGGGTCGCGCGCCACGTGAGCTTCCCCTGGTAGTCGTAGTAGCGCGGGGCGACGGAGACGCCGAAGGCGTCGCTCTGCCGGGCGGCCGCGTTGATCATCGCGTCCGCGTACGACCGCCGCACCGCGAGCGCGACGGAGAGGTCCTCGCGGAGCGGGCCCTCGACGAGGGTGAGCGCGTGGAAGAGGTTCCCGTCGGCGACGGCGTGGAGCCGCTTCGCCCCGGGATCGCGCGTCTTCAGGTCGATGCGCCCGCCCGTCGCCCGGCCGTACCGGGCGCCGAAGTTCCCCGCCTCGAAGTCCACGGAGTCGACGAGCTCGCTCGGCACGATCGACGTGAGCCCGCCGAAGTGGAAGACGAGCGGGACCTCGACGCCGTCCACGTAGACGCGGGTGTCGTTCGGGTTGCCGCCGCGGACGACGAGCAGCCCGAACCCGCCCGGCGCGCGCGCGACGCCGGGCAGGTTCTGCACGATCTTCACCGTGTCGCCGGAGACGCCCGCGACGCGCCCCACCTCGCCGGAGGTGATGGTGACCGACGTCACCTCCTTCTTCTCGCGCTCGCCGACGATCACGACCTCGTAGGCGTCGCGGGGCGCGCGGCGGAGGTAGTACTTCACCTCGACCGCCTTCCCGGTCTCGAGCCGCTCCTCCGTCTCGAAGCGGAGGTGGGCGGGATCCGTCGCGACGACCTTCGCGGCACCCGGCGCCAGCCCGGAGAGCTCGAACCGGCCCTCTCCGTCGGTGAACGTCGAGGCGCCCTCGCCGGCGGAGACCGCGACGCCGGCGAGCGGCTCGCGCGTCCCGCGCTCGAGGACGACGCCCCGCAGGATCGCGGCGCCCGCCCGGGGGG
>JAHWYA010000188.1 GCA_020028115.1 Anaeromyxobacter sp. | reverse complement strand
GAGGGAGGCGGGCTCGGCGAGGCCCGGCGCGTCGACCGCGCGGAGCCGCTCGAGGTCGAGCCGGACCGCGGCGGCGGCCGCCGCGGACTCCAGGCGCGCGGCCTCGTGCGCGGTCGCGAGCCCCCGGGGCGCTTCCGTCTCCACGACGCACCACTCCGCCAGCTCCGGGATCGGGAGGCGCGCCGCGGTGCGCAGCGTGCTCTCGACGTCGAGCGAGCCGGCGAGGTCCGCCGAGGCGCGGGCGAGGAACGCGGCCTCCTCGCGCGCGATCACCGCGCCGGTCACGTCCGTGGAGAGCCCGTGCAGCTCCGTCGCGGACGGCTCGTCGCCGACGATCATCCGGACCGAGGTCTCGAACCAGAGGACGCGCCCGCCGCCCCCGACCATCCGGTGCTCGAGGCGCGTGGCCGGCCCACCCGGGGCGAGCGTCCCGAGCACCTCGACGAACCGGGCGACGTCCTCCGGGTGGATGCGGTCGAGAAACTTCCGCGGCCCCGAGCCCCACCAGTCCGCGTCGAGGCCGAGCAGCGCCCCGGCGCCCGGGCTCACGAGCCGCGGGACGAGGGTCGCGGGGTCGAGCACCCACGCGAACGCGCGCGAGAGCCCCTCGACGAGCGTCTGGAAGCGCCGCTGCGCGGCCTGCTGCCGCTGCAGGGCCCGCAGCTCGAGCTCGGCGACCGTGCTCCGGTGCAGCAGCCGCTCGTGGTCACGGAGGAGCTCGGCCTGGCGGCGGATCTCCTGCCTCGCGCGGTACAGCGCGACGAAGCCGGCGACCTTGGAGCGGAGCACGTCGGCCCGGATCGGCTTCACGAGGTAGTCGATCGCGCCGCTCTCGTACCCGCCGAGGACGTCGCGCTCGTCCTGCGCCATCGCGGTCACGAAGACGATCGGGATGTCCCGGGTCCGCGGCGCCTGCCGGACGAGGCGGGCGACCTCGTAGCCGTCCATCCCGGGCATCGAGACGTCGAGGAGGATGACCGCGCAGTCGGACCGGAGGAGGAACGAGAGCGCCTGGGCGCCCGACTCGGCCTTCACGAGCTCGTAGCCGGGCGCGGCGAGCGTCTGCTCCAGCGCGAACAGGTTCGCGGGCTGGTCGTCGACGAGCAGGATCCTGGCGGGGTCCGCGGCGGGCACGCGGCGACACAGATGTGTCGGGTACGGCCCGCGCGAAATCCCCCCGACGGACCCGGACCTCCTGGGGCCTGTCCTCCGACCCGGTGCGCGGCCACGGTACGCGCCATCCACTACCCGGGGTCCCTCCCATGAAGCGCTCGAGCTCGCAGCCGCCATCCGCAGCGACGAACGGGGGGTCGGCGCACGCGCACCCGAGGTCCCGCGCGCGGACGCACCGGGACGCGCCCGCAGCCGCCCGGGAGCCGATCGAGCCCGACGCGCAGGAGGAGCTCGACGAGCTCGTGGAGGTGCTGAAGGCGGTGAAGCAGGGCGACTTCTCCGTGCGCCTGCCCCACCGCAAGGACGGCCTCCTCTCGCGCGTCGGCGAGCTCGTGAACGACGTCATCGCGCTCGACGAGCACCTCGCCAACGAGCTCGTTCGCGTCGGAAAGGTGGTCGGGCAGGAGGGCCGCATGACCGAGCGCGCCTCGGTCGGGCCGACGAGGGGGGCGTGGGCCGCGGGGATGGGCGCGGTCAACCAGCTCATCTCCGACCTCGTCGCGCCGACGAACGAGGTGGCGCGCGTCATCACCGCCGTCGCGAAGGGCGACCTCTCGCAGAAGGTGTCGCTCGAGATCGAGGGGCGCCCGGTCCGCGGCGAGTTCCTGCGCATCGGCACGACCGTGAACTCGATGGTGGATCAGCTCAACTCGTTCGTCGCCGAGGTCACGCGGGTCGCGAAGGAGGTCGGCAACGAGGGGAAGCTCGGCGGCCAGGCCGACGTGAAGGGCGTGTCCGGCACCTGGAAGGACCTCACCGACAGCGTGAACGGGCTCGCCGCGAACCTCACCGCGCAGGTGCGCAACATCGCGAAGGTCACGACCGCGGTCGCGCAGGGCGACCTCTCGCAGAAGATCACCGTCGACGCGCGGGGCGAGATCCTCGAGCTGAAGGACACCATCAACGTGATGGTCGATCAGCTCTCGTCGTTCGCGGCGGAGGTGACGCGCGTCGCGAAGGAGGTCGGCACGGAGGGGAAGCTCGGCGGACAGGCGAACGTCCGCGGCGTGTCCGGCACCTGGAAGGACCTCACCGACAACGTGAACGGCCTCGCGGCGAACCTCACGAACCAGGTGCGGAACATCGCGAAGGTCACGACCGCCATCGCGAACGGCGACCTCACCCAGAAGATCACCGTCGACGTGAAGGGGGAGATCTCCGAGCTCAAGAACACCATCAACGTGATGGTCGACCAGCTGAACTCCTTCGCCGCGGAGGTGACGCGCGTCGCGCGCGAGGTCGGCACGGAGGGAAAGCTCGGCGGGCAGGCGAACGTCCGCGGCGTCTCGGGCACCTGGAAGGACCTCACCGACAACGTGAACGGCCTCGCCGCGAACCTCACGAACCAGGTGCGCAACATCGCCCTCGTCACGACGGCGGTCGCGAACGGCGACCTCTCCCAGAAGATCACGGTCGAGGCGCGCGGCGAGATCTACGAGCTCAAGGACACCATCAACGTGATGGTGGACCAGCTCCGGTCCTTCGCGGCCGAGGTGACCCGCGTCGCGAAGGAGGTCGGCACGGAGGGGAAGCTCGGCGGCCAGGCGTACGTGAAGGGCGTCTCCGGGACCTGGAAGGACCTCACCGACAACGTGAACTTCATGGCCTCGAACCTCACGACCCAGGTGCGCGGGATCGTGAAGGTCGTGACCGCGGTCGCGAACGGCGACCTCAGCCAGAAGTTCGTCCTCGAGGCGAAGGGCGAGGTGGCCGCCCTCGCCGAGACCATCAACTCGATGACCGACACGCTCCGCATCTTCGCGGACGAGGTGACCACGGTCGCCCGCACCGTCGGCATCGAGGGCAAGCTCGGCGGGCAGGCGAAGGTGCCGGGCGCCGCCGGGACCTGGCGCGACCTCACCGATAACGTGAACCAGCTCGCGGGCAACCTCTCGTCGCAGGTGCGCGCGATCGCCGAGGTGTCGACCGCCGTGACGAAGGGCGACCTCACCCGCTCCATCACCGTCGAGGCGCAGGGGGAGGTCGCGGAGCTCAAGGACAACGTGAACCAGATGATCGCGACGCTGAAGGAGACGTCGCAGAAGAACACCGAGCAGGACTGGCTCAAGACGAACCTCGCGAACTTCTCCAACATGATGCAGGGGCAGCGGAACATCGTCTCCGTCGCCCAGGCGGTCATCTCGAAGCTCGCGCCGCTCGTGAACGCGCAGCACGGCGCGTTCTTCGTGGCCGAGGGGGGGTCGGAGCGGAAGGAGCCGCTCCTCGCGCTCATCGCGAGCTACGGGTTCGGCGGGCGGCGGACGCTCTCGAGCGCGTACCGGCTGAAGGAGACGCTCATCGGCCAGTGCGCCTTCGAGAAGAAGCGCATCGTCCTCGACGACGTGCCGGAGGACTTCATCTACATCGCGAGCGGCATGGGCGAGGCGCGGCCGCGGTGCGTCGTCGTCCTCCCGGTGCTGTTCGAGGGCGAGGCGAAGGCGGTCATCGAGCTCGCCTCCTTCCAGGAGTTCAGCCCGAACCACCTCGCGTTCCTCGACCAGCTCATGGAGAACGTCGGCGTCATCCTCAACATGATCTCCTCCTCGATGCGGACGGAGGAGCTGCTGCAGGAGCTGAAGCGCTCGAACGCGGAGCTCGAGGCGCAGGCGGCGGAGCTGAACGAGAAGGCGCGGCTGCTCGAGCAGAAGAACTCCGAGGTGGAGCTCGCGAGCCGCAGCCTCGAGGAGAAGGCGGAGCAGCTGCAGCTCATCTCCCGCTACAAGTCCGAGTTCCTCGCGAACATGTCGCACGAGCTGCGGACGCCGCTGAACAGCCTGCTCATCCTCTCGAAGATGCTCTCGGAGAACCGCGACGGGAACCTCACCCCGGAGCAGGTGAAGTCGGCGAGCACCGTGTACACGTCGGGGAACGAGCTGCTCACGCTCATCAACGAGATCCTCGACCTCTCGAAGGTGGAGGCGGGCAAGATGCCGATCGAGCCGCGCGAGGCGCGCCTCGAGGACGTGCGCGACTACCTCGAGCAGGGCTTCCGGCACGTGGCCGAGCAGAAGGGGCTCGGGTTCGCGGTGGAGATGGGGCCGGACCTCCCCACCGTCTACACCGACGTGACGCGGCTGCAGCAGATCCTGAAGAACCTCCTCGCGAACGCGTTCAAGTTCACGGAGAAGGGCGAGGTGACGCTGCGCATCGAGCGGCGGGCGCCCGCCACCGGCGTCCAGGGGGCCCTCCTCGCCTTCGCGGTCCGCGACACCGGCATCGGGATCGCCAGGGACAAGCAGCGGATCATCTTCGAGGCGTTCCAGCAGGCGGACGGGACGACGAGCCGCAAGTACGGCGGCACCGGGCTCGGGCTCACCATCAGCCGCGAGATCGCGCGCCTCCTCGGCGGGACCATCGACGTCGAGAGCGCGCCGGGCGCGGGGAGCACGTTCACCGTCCTCATGCCCGAGCGCTACGCGGGGCCCGAGGCCGCGCGCGCGCCCGAGCTCCACGTCCCCGAGGCGCCGGACCTGGAGCGGTTCCCCGCCGTCCCGGCCGGGCTCGACCTGTCCGGCCGGACGGTGCTGCTCGCGGACGACGACATCCGGAACCTCTTCGCGATCAACGCCGTCCTCGAGTCGGCGAACCTGCGCGTCGTGCACGCGCAGAACGGCAAGGAGGCGATCTCCCGGCTCGCGGAGAACCCCGGGGTGGACCTCGTCCTCATGGACACGATGATGCCCGAGATGGACGGGCTGACCGCGATCCGGGAGATCCGCGCGGACGCGCGCTTCGCGGCGCTGCCGATCGTGTCGCTCACCGCGAAGGTGATGAAGGGCGATCGCGAGAGCGCCATCGCGGCGGGCGCGTCGGACTACGTCGCGAAGCCGGTCGATCCGGACCGGCTCCTCGCGGTCGTCCACCACTGGCTCGTCGCGGGGAGGACCGCGGGGGCAGGACGTCGCGCTCGTCGTCGGGGGCTCGGACGGGCTCTCCGACGCCCTCCGCGCCCGCGGGGACGAGACCGTCGCGCTCTCGCGCATGAC
>JAHWYA010000187.1 GCA_020028115.1 Anaeromyxobacter sp. | reverse complement strand
GCGCCGCCCCCGCCCCCGCCCTTCGTCCGCCAGAACTGGGCGTGCGCCTGCGCCGCCGCGGCGAGGGTGGCGAGCGCGAGCGCGGCGAGCGCGGCCGGGCGGGTCATGGCTGCGCCTCCGGCGTCGAGGACGGCGGAGCGGACGCGCGGGGGCGGACGCCCTTCGCCGCGAGCTCCATCGCGCGGTCGATCGGCAGGTGGACGACGCCCGCCTTCCGGTCCACCCAGCCGTACGAGCCGAGCTTCTCGACGCGCGCCTCGTGGTCGCGGCGGCCGCGCGTCGAGCGCTCGAAGAGCTGCTGCTCGACGAGGGCGATCTTGGACTGGCCGAGCTCCGGCGGGATCTCGTGGGTCTCCGCGGCGCGGTGGCGCTCGGTGCGATCGGTCATGGCGGCAGGTACCTCATCGAGTCGGCGAGGTACGGATCGCGGAGCGGGACCGGGGCGATCCCGTGCATCCGCCAGAGCGTGAACGCCGCGGCGATGCCGCCGACGCCGACGAACGCGGTGAGGTCCCACGGCAACGGGCTCGGGCCGCCCTCGCTCAGCACCGGCATGACGAGCCAGTAGAGGTCGAGCCAGTGGACGAGCAGGAGCCACACCGCCGTCCGCGCGAGCCGGCGCGGATCGCGCTTCCGCGGGCGCGAGAGCAGGAGGAAGAACGGGACGACGAAGTGGAACACCGCGAGGAAGACGCCCACCCAGCGCCACCCGCCGCTCGTCCGGACGATGTACCAGGGCACCTCCTCCGGCACGTTCGCGATCCAGATCAGCATGAACTGCGAGAAGGCGATGTAGCCCCAGAAGGCGACGAACGCGAGCATGAACTTCCCGAGCGAGTGGAAGTGCTCGAGGTTCATGTGCGCGCCGAACTGGGCCGGGTCGTCGCGCGTCGCGGCGGCGGCGACCGCGGTGAGGCAGAACGCGCCGAGGAAGCTCCCCGCGAACCAGTAGACGCCGAAGATGGTCGAGAAGAAGCGCGGGTCGAGCGACATCATCCAGTCGAACGCCGCGAAGCTCATGGTCAGGGCGAGGAGCGGGAGCGAGCCCGCGCCGAGCCGCCGCTGCCGGCGCGTGAGGTCGAACCCACCCACCTCGTCCTGCCGGAGCGACCAGGCGCGCAGCAGGTGCGAGACCCCGATCCAGACGGCGAAGTAGATCGCCGCCCGCACGGCGAAGAAGGTGACGTTGAGGTAGGGCCGCTTGTGCTCCACGAGGTGGCGGAGCTCGCCCTCGAGGGAGCCGAGGTCGGCCCACGAGAACACGTGGCGCATCCCGGCGAGGAGCGGGAGGAACAGGACGACGAACGCCGGGAGCGACGCCGGCACGGCCTCGAGGAAGCGCCGGAGCACGACCGGCCACTTCGCGCTCGAGGCGTGGAGCGCGCCGAGCAGGATGAGCGCGCCGACCGCGATCCCGAGCCAGTAGACGAACGCGACGAGGTACGCGTAGAGCGCCCGGCGCGGGTCACCGAGCATCCCGCCGAGCAGCGTGAGGGCGAGGCCGGCCGCCCCGACCGCGCCGGCGACGTTGCGCGCCCGCGTGCCGCCCTCCCACGGGCCGAGCTTCATCGCCCCGGTCTTCATCGCCCCTCCTGCTCGAGCTTCCCGCGGGCCTCGGGCGGGACCTGGTCGAGCGTCGCGAACTGGCTGAGCTGCAGCGCCCGGACGTACGCCACGATCGCCCAGCGGTCCTCGACCGCGAGCTCCGCCGCGTACGAGGGCATGAGCCCGAACCCCTCGGACATGACGCGGAAGACGTGCCCGTCCGGCACGTCGCGGAACTGGTGCAGCGACGGCGGGCGGCGGAGCGACATGTTGAGGGCGACCTGGCTCTCGCCGTCGCCGAGCACGCCGTGGCAGGCCGCGCAGATCACGTTGAACCGCGCGCGCCCCCTCGCGAGGAGCTTCGCGTCCACCGGGACGGGCGACACCGCCACCGCCTTCCCGTCCGGCCCGAGGCCCGTCGCGACCTCGAGCGGCAGGAGCTGGCCGTGCGGGACCGTCCCCTCCGGCGGCGCCCGCATCCCGAGCGCCCCGCCGGCGCCGGGGGCCGCCCGGTACGGCTTCGCCTTCGGCTGCCGGTTCATGGGGTCGAGCCGCGGGCAGCCGGCGAGCGCGAGCGCCGCCGCGAGGACCGGGAGGAGCGCGAGCCTCGGCCTCATGGCGCGCCCTCCCCCGGCACGATGGAGACCGAGCGCGCCCCGAGCCGCCGGAGCTCGGCGGCGACGCCGTCCGCCTCCGTGCGCCCGACCGCGGCGGAGATCCACAGGCCGTCGATCGACGCGGACCGGAACGCCTCCACCTCGAAGACCGGGTGGTGGACGCGGGGAAACTCGAAGTACGCGAAGAGCAGGCCGAGGAAGATCGCGAGCGACGCGAACAGGATGCCGAGCTCGAACGTCACCGGGATGAACGCCGGCGGGCTGTGCGGCGGCCGGTTCCCGACGTTGAGCGGCCAGTCGATGCCGACGGTCCACCACTGGAGCAGGTAGCCGGAGACCGCCCCCCCGACCCCCGCGACGAGCGCGACGAGCGGGACGGTCGAGCGCCGCAGCCCGAGCGCCTCCTCGGCGCCGTGCAGCGGGTACGGCGAGTGGAGGTCGAGGCCCGTGACCCCCTTCGCCCGCAGCGTCCGCGCGGCCTCGAGGAGCGGCTCCTCCTCGACGAACTCTCCGAGGACCCAGCTCGTCATGCGCCCTCCGCGGCGGCGGCCTTCGCGGCGGCGTGGTGGTCCTCGTGCTCGAGCTCCTTGCGCAGCTCCTTCACCTCGGAGATCGGGATCGCCGGGATGAAGCGCAGGAAGAGCATGAACAGCACGCCGAAGGTGGCCATCGAGCCGAAGAGGAGCCCCCAGTCCACCCAGGTGGGCGCGTAGTCCGCCCAGGAGGACGGGACGAAGTCGCGGGTGAGCGAGACGGCGACGATGACGAACCGCTCCGCCCACATCCCGACGTTCACGAGGATCGAGAGGAGGAACAGCACCGCGATGTTCGCCCGCGCCGCCGGGAGCCAGAGGAGCTGCGGGGCGACGACGTTGCAGAAGATCTGGACCGCGTAGATGAGCCGGAACGGACCGGTCGCCCGGTTCCAGAAGGCGAACCACTCGTTCGGGTTCCCGGAGTACCAGGCGATGAACCACTCCATCGCGTAGCCGTAGGCGACCATCATCCCCGTCGCGAGCATGACCTTCGCCATGTTGTCGAGGTGGCGCGCCGTGACGACGTGCTCGAACCGGAACGCCTTCCGGGCCGGGATCATGAGCGTCATCACCATCGCGAACCCGCTGAAGATCGCGCCGGCGACGAAGTACGGCGGGAAGATCGTCGTGTGCCAGCCTGGCAGCTGCGAGATGGCGAAGTCGAAGGAGACGATGGTGTGGACGGAGACGACGAGCGGGGTCGAGAGCCCGGCGAGGAGCAGGTAGCCGATCCGCCAGTGCTGCCAGTGGCGCGCGGAGCCGCGCCAGCCGAACGACATGATCCCGTAGACGATGCGCCGGGTCCGGTCCCTCGCCGCGTCGCGGAGCGTCGCGAGGTCCGGGATGAGCCCGAGGTACCAGAACAGGAACGAGACCGTCGCGTAGGTCGAGATCGCGAAGACGTCCCAGGGGAGCGCGCTCTTGAAGTTCGGCCAGAGCTGGAGCGTCGACGGGTACGGGATGAGCCACCAGAAGAGCCACGGGCGGCCGAGGTGGATGATCGGGTAGAGGCCGGCCATCGCCACCGCGAACAGCGTCATCGCCTCGGCGAAGCGGTTGATGGAGGTCCGCCACCGCTGCTGGAAGAGCAGGAGGATCGCGCTGATGAGCGTCCCGGCGTGGCCGATGCCGATCCACCAGACGAAGTTCGTGATGTCGTAGGCCCAGGCGACCGGGATGTTGTTGCCCCAGGTCCCGATGCCCTTGAAGAGCACCTCGTACAGGCAGAGCAGCCAGAACCCCATCCCGGCGAGGAGGACGGCGAGCAGGGCGGCCCACCCCTTCCGCATGGGCTCGAGCACCGGGGTGAGCAGGCTCTCGGTGAGCGCGCGGTCGTCGGGGCGGCCCACGAGGACGGGCGCGCTCTCGAGGGGATCGCCGGGGATCGTCTTGGGCACGGTCGTGCTCATGCGAGCTCGGGGTTCGGGTTCCGCAGCTTCACGAGGTAGGCGGTGCGCGGCCGCGTGCCGAGCTCGTGCAGCAGCTCGTAGACGCGCTCGTCGGCGTGCTTCTTCGCGACCGCCGAGGACCGATCGTTCAGGTTGCCGAAGACGATGGCGTTCGCCGGGCACGCCTGCTGGCAGGCGGTGACCACCTCGTCCCCGCCGATCTTCCGCCCGCCCGTCCGCGCCGTGATGCGGGCGCGCTCGATCCGCTGCGTGCAGTAGGTGCACTTCTCCATGACGCCGCGCGACCGGACGGTGACGTCCGGGTTCATGAGCAGCTGCAGCGTCGGGGCGGTCGCGAGGTGGCCCGTGTAGTCGAACCAGTTGAACCGCCGGACCTTGTACGGGCAGTTGTTCGAGCAGTACCGGGTCCCGACGCACCGGTTGTAGACCATCTCGTTGAGGCCCTCGTCCGAGTGGACGGTGGCGTTCACCGGGCAGACGTACTCGCACGGCGCCGCCTCGCAGTGGACGCAGGCGAGCGGCTGGGAGATCGAGGTCGGATCCTCCGGCGTGCCGGAGTAGTAGCGGTCGACGCGGAGCCAGTGCATCTCTCGGCTGCGCAGGACGTCCGCCTTCCCGACGACCGGGATGTTGTTCTCCGCCTGGCACGCCACGGTGCAGGCGCCGCAGCCGATGCAGCGCGAGAGGTCGATCGCCATCCCCCAGCGGTAGTCCTGCTTGGAGTAGTCGACCGGCTGCAGGATCGTCGCCTGCGAGCCGCGGTGGTGCTCGAGCCGCTCCCGGTCCTCGTGGAGCTTCGCGACGTCGGTCTCGAGGGCGATGGCGCGCCCCTCGGTCGTGAAGTGGCCCTGCGTGACCGCGAGGTCGACCCGCCGGCCCGCCGGCTTCACCTCGGCGCCCGCGGCGTACCACGGCGCCTGCGAGGTGCGGAGCGCGTAGGCGTCGAACTGCACGCCCCCCTTGCCGACGGCCCCCGGCGACGCCTGCCCGTACCCGAGCGGCAGGGTCACGGCGTCGTCCGCGTGGCCCGGGACGATCACCACCGGGGCGTCCACCCGGCGGCCGCCCACCGCGATCGTCGCGACGTCGCCCGCCGCGAGCCCGAGCCGGCTCGCCGTCGCCGGCGACAGCATCGCCGCCGAGTCCCAGGTGAGCTTCGTGATCGGGTTCGGCCACTCCGCGAGCCACGCGTTCTCGAGGAAGCGGCCGTCGACGACCTTGTAGTCGAGGGTGAAGCCCGCCTCGAGCCCGGCGCCCGGCGCGGGGAGCGCCCCGAGCGCCTGCGCGACCCGCGCGACGTCCACCTTCGGGGTCTCGGGCCGCGCGGCGCTCCCGGCCACGAGGCCGGCGGCGAGCCACTCGTCCCAGCGGCGGTCGAACGGATCGGGCCGGAGCGCCCTGTTCGTGTCGGGCGGGCTC
>JAHWYA010000186.1 GCA_020028115.1 Anaeromyxobacter sp. | reverse complement strand
GCTGGCGCCGACGCGATCGGCGCGGCGGTGCGCGCCGTCCTGCCTCCTTGACGCGCTGCGGCGGCGCCGCTCGCCGCGCTTCGCTGCGCTGACGCACGTCAAGCACGCCGGCGCGCCCGCGCGCGGAATCCGGCGAAGGGCTTGCGCGCACGGCGCCCGACGTGCGAATTTGCTCACCCCCGACGCCATCGCGAGCGCGAGGCATACGGTCCCGATCAACGCCCTTCGAGTCGCCGCTCCCGGCGAGCGGCGCGGGCCCGTTGCCACGAGGCGATTCGCATGAACGTCCTGGTCCTGAACTGCGGCAGCTCCTCGGCGAAGTTCGCCGTCATCGACGCGTCCAACGGCCACGAGCTCGTCTCGGGCATCGCGCAGCGGCTCGGCTCGCCTCAGGCGACGCTCGACTTCAAGGTGGAGGCGCACAAGGAGTCGCGCCTCCTCCACGGCGCCGCGCACGAGCAGGCGCTCCGCGCGGTCGTCGCGCTCCTCGAGGAGCTCGGCGTCGCGAACCAGATCGCGGGCATCGGGCACCGCGTCGTCCACGGCGGCGCCAAGTTCTCCGGCTCGATGCCGATCACCGCGGAGGTCGTGGCCAAGATCGAGGAGTGCATTCCCCTCGGCCCCCTCCACAACCCGGCGAACCTCCTCGGCATCAAGATCTCGCAGGAGCTCTTCCCCGGCCTCCCGCAGGTCGCGGTCTTCGACACCGCGTTCCACCAGACGATGCCGCCGCGCGCGTACCTCTACGCGGTGCCCTACGAGTGGTTCACGAAGCACGAGGTGCGCCGCTACGGGTTCCACGGCACGAGCCACCGGTACGTGTCGCAGCAGGCGGTGAAGCAGCTCGGGCTCGACCCCGAGGATCACGCCATCGTCACCGCGCACCTCGGGAACGGCTGCTCCCTCGCGGCCGTCCGGAACGGCCACAGCATGGACACGACGATGGGGCTCACGCCGGTGGACGGCGTGGTGATGGGCACGCGGAGCGGCTCCATCGACCCGTCGATCATCTCGCACATGAAGAAGGCGCTGAACTGCAGCGCCGAGCAGGTGATGGACGTCCTCAACAAGCAGTCGGGGCTCGTCGGCATCTCCGGCCTCTCGAACGACATGCGCACGCTGCAGGAGGCGGCCGCCACGGGCCACGAGCGGGCGGCGCTCGCGATCGAGAAGTTCTGCTACTCCGTCGCGAAGGCCGCCGCGAGCATGTTCGTCTCGCTCGGCCGCGTCGACGCGCTCGTCTTCACGGGCGGCATCGGCGAGAACGCGGTGAACGTCCGGGCGCAGATCGTCGAGCTCCTCGGGTTCGCCGGGTTCTCGCTCGACGCGCACGCGAACGCGTTCCACGGCAAGGCGCTGCGCGGCAGGATCACCCGCAGCACGAGCCCGATGGCGGCGGTCGTCGCGACGAACGAGGAGCTCATGATCGCGATGGACACCGCCGAGATCGCGACCGCCCACCTCCCGTCCAACGTCGAGCGGCTGCCCGGCTCCGGCCGCGCCGCCTGAGCTCGGAGACCGCCCATGGCCCACGTCCTCCTCCTCGCGCCCGCCGGCCGCCAGGTCGGCCTGACCACCGCGTGCCTCGGCCTCGTCCGCGCCCTCGATCGCCAGGGCGTGCGCGTCGCCTTCGCCAAGCCCATCGCCGCCCGCGGCGAGGACCGGGTGTCGACGCTCGTGAAGCTCGGGTCCAGCCTCTCGCCGCCCGAGCCGATCTCGCGGGCCGAGGCGGACGATCTCCTCGCGGCCGGCGACGACCAGACGCTGATGGAGCGGGTCGTCGCGCTCTGCGCCCGCGCCGCCGAGGGGGCGGACGTGCTCGTCGTCGCCGGCATGTGGCCGGAGCCCGGCATGGTGCACTCGACCCGGGTCAACGCGCTCATGCTGAAGGCGCTCGACGCGGAGCTCGTCCTCGTCGGGTCCCCGCGCGGTGAGACGCCGGCCGAGCTGGCGAACGCGATGGCGATCGCGGCGCGCGGGCTCGGGTTCGCCGGCGGCGGGACGGTGAGCTGTCTCCTGAATCGCGTGACCACGAACCCGTCCGCCGCCCGCATCGGCGAGTCGCGGCCGATCTGGGTCGAGGCGGGCGACGACCAGGAGCTCTCCCAGAAGGACGTCGACGTCTACCGCGCCGCCCTCGTGGCGGAGAAGCTGAACCCCATCGCCGTGGTGCCGTCGCGCGGCGACCTCGCGGCGCCCCGCGTGAAGGACCTCGCCGACGTCCTCGGCGCCAAGGTGCTCCGCGCCGGGGACCTCGAGGGGCGCCGGATCCGGAACGTGGCGCTCTGCGCGATGGCCGTCCCGGGGTCGATCAAGACCTTCCAGCCCGGCACCCTCGTCATCACCCCGGGCGACCGGGCCGACATCCTCATCGCCGCCTCGCTCGCGGTGCTGAACGGGGTCCCGCTCGCGGGCGTCCTGCTCACCAGCGGCGTCGAGCCCGAGCCGCACGTCTTCGAGATGTGCGAGTCGGCGCTCAAGGCCGGCCTGCCGGTCCTCGCGGTGAAGGAGGGCAGCTACGCCGCCGCGACCGCTGTCGCGAACATGAACCTCCAGATCCCGCCGGACGACTCGGTGCGCGTCGAGCGGGTGATGACGTCGGTGGCGGACCGGATCGATGCCGCCTGGCTGAAGTCCCTCGCCGCGACGAGCCGCGTCCCGCGCCTCTCCCCGCCGGCGTTCCGGCACCGGCTGGTGGAGGCTGCCCGCGCCGCCAACAAGCGGATCGTCCTCCCCGAGGGGAACGAGCTGCGCACCGTCATCGCCGCGTCCATCGCGCAGGAGCGCGGGATCGCGCGCTGCGTCCTCCTCGGCAACCCCGACGAGATCCGCGAGGTCGCGAGCAAGCAGGGGATCAAGCTGCCGGCGTCCATCGAGATCATCGACGCCGCGAAGACCGCGTCGAGGTACGTCGAGCCACTGCTCGAGCGACGCAAGCACAAGGGCATGACCCCCGAGATGGCGAAGAGCGAGCTCGCCGACACCATCATGGTCGGCACGATGATGATGGCGCTCGACGAGGCGGACGGCCTGGTCTCCGGCGCGGTCCACACCACCGCCCACACCATCCGGCCGGCGCTCCAGCTCATCAAGACGGTCCCCGGGTGCGATCTCGTCTCCAGCGTCTTCTTCATGTGCCTGCCGGAGCAGGTGGTCGTGTTCGGCGACTGCGCCGTGAACCCGAACCCGACCGTGGAGCAGCTCGCCGACATCGCGATCCAGAGCGCCGACTCCGCGAAGGCCTTCGGCATCGAGCCCCGCGTGGCGATGCTGTCGTACTCGACCGGGACGAGCGGCGGCGGCGAGGACGTCGAGAAGGTGAAGAAGGCGACCGACCTCGCGAAGAACGCGCGCCCCGACCTCATGATCGACGGACCGCTCCAGTACGACGCCGCGATCGTGCCGGAGGTCGGCCGCTCGAAGGCGCCGAAGTCCGACGTCGCCGGCCGGGCCACGGTGTTCATCTTCCCCGACCTCAACACCGGGAACGTGACCTACAAGGCCGTCCAGCGGAGCGCGAACGCCGTCGCGATCGGGCCGATGCTCCAGGGGCTCGCGAAGCCGGTGAACGATCTGTCCCGCGGGTGCCTCGTCGAGGACATCGTCTTCACCATCGCGCTCACCGCCATCCAGGCGCAGCAGGCCGAGCGGCGGGGCGGCGGCGGGCGCTGAACCTCCGGCCGTCCTAGACTCCGGCGCATGGTGCCCTTCTCCCGCCGGCTGCCGCACGTCGTCACGAAGGCCGATCTCGTCCTCCTGCTCGCGCCCACCTACGCCTCCGCGCGCGCGGTGGACCACGAGGAGGCGGCCGAGCGGCTCGGCCGCGCGCTCGGCGTGCCCGCCGCGCTCGACGAGCTGTACGGGGCGATCTCGGGCGCGCTCGCGGACGCGAAGGGGCCGCGGACGACCGAGGACGCGCTCGTGGACCGGATCTCGGCCCACGTCGCCTCGCGGAGGGCGCGCGCGAAGGCGGCGCCCGCCACCCCCGCCGTGTCGGCGGTGCTCGTGCGGCTCGATCTCGAGATCGGGCTCGCGCCGGAGCCGATGCGCGCCACGCTCGCGACCCCGCGGGGGATCGCGCTCCTCGAGGCGGGGCTGCGCGAGCTCGGGGCGCACCTCGCCAAGGAGCTCCTCCGCTGAACGAATGCGCGGCGCGGTCCCTCCCGCTACGATCTCCGCGGAGGTTGCCGCCATGGGAGACGTCGCGTACCGCTCCGAGATCGTGATCGAGCGCCTCGCCGGGTCGGTCCGGAAGGCGCGGCTGCCCGCGGAGGCCGAGCCGGTGACGTACGGGACGCACGGCGCGGTCGCCCAGCACTACGGGCGGGCGCCGGGGACGTTCGAGCCGCACGCGACCACGCTCGATCACGTGATCGGCGCGACCGGCGGCTGAATGCTCGGGACCTTCGGAGGCGCGCTGGAGGCGCGCCAGATCCCGGCGCTCTCGGATCGGCTCGTCGCCCGCGTGACGGGCGAGGTGGAGCTCGACGGCAAGGTCCTCGTCATCCGGCGCATCCACGTGCGGCTGGAGCTCCGCGCCGCGCCGGAGCACCGCGAGACCGCCGAGCGCGCGCACGGCACGTTCGCGGACTCGTGCCCGCTCTACCGGACCCTCCGGTCCGCGATCGCCATCACGAGCGAGCTCGCGTTCGTCGAGTGATCGCGGCGAGCGCCGCCGCGAGGACCGCGGCCGGCGCCCACACCCACCGGGCCTCCGAGGCGAGGACGGCGGCGCCGCGGGCCCACACCCCCGCGATCGCCAGCGGGGCGACCCGGATCGGCCGGACCGGCGCGAACCACCGCTCGTCGGAGAGCGGCCACAGGAGCGCGACGCCGAGGCCGCCGCTCGTGAGCGCGTCGAGCAGGCCGTGCGACGCAGCGGAGGCGAGGAGGAAGAAGAACGCCGTCGCCGGCGGCGCGCGGAGCGCGCGGTGCAGCGCCGCCCCCGCCGCGGCGAGGACCGCGGCGAGCAGCAGGGAGTGGCTGAGCCCGCGGTGCCCGAGCGCGGCGGCGTACGGGATCCCGAGCCGGAACCCGACGACGTCGAGGTCCGGGAGCACGCTCGCGACGACGCCGGCCGCGAGGAGCGGGCCCGGGACGGCGCGCCGGCCGAGGCCGGCGCCGAGCGCGAGCGGCACGGCCGGGTGGGAGAGGAACGTCGGCACGGCGCGGAGCCCTGCACGGCCCG
>JAHWYA010000594.1 GCA_020028115.1 Anaeromyxobacter sp. | reverse complement strand
AGCTCGCCCGCGGTCTGGTGCCGCGCGAGCGGCTCCTTCGCGCAGGCCCGCGCGACCGACGCGACGAGCGCGGGCCGCTCGGCGAGGTCCGGCCGCGGCTCGGTGAGCGGCGGGACCGGCTTCGTCGCCTGCATCATGAGGAGCCCGCGGGCGTCCTCCGCCTTGAACGGGTGGCGCCCCGCGAGCATGCGCCACGCGATGAGGCCGACCGCGTACACGTCGGCGCGCCCGTCCACCGCCGTCCCCATCGCCTGCTCCGGCGCGAGGTACTCGGGGGTCCCGACGACGATGCCTGCCTGCGTCGCGGTCCCGCTCGCCGGGTCGGCGATCTTCGCGATGCCGAAGTCGAGGATCTTCGTCACCTCGCGGCCGGACGGGGTGCGCGCGAGGAACACGTTCTCGGGCTTGAGGTCCCGGTGCACCACCCCGCGCGCGTGCGCGGCCTCGAGCGCGGCGCAGATCTGCCAGAGGACCGGGACCGCCTCCTCTGCCGACAGGAACCCCTCTCGCCGGAGCCGCTCGAACAGGCTCTCGCCCGTGAGCAGCTCCATGACGAGGAACAGGTACCCCTCCTCGCTCCGCCCGAAGTCCGAGACCTTGACGATGTTGTCGTGGTCGAGGGCGCTCGCGATCTCCGCCTCGCGGCGAAACCGCTCCACGAGGTCCGGCGACGACGTGAGGTCGGGCCGGAGCACCTTCACCGCGAAGTCCTTGCGGAGGTGGACGTGCTGCGCCCGGAACACCGCACCCATCCCGCCGGTGGCGAGGTGGCCCGTGAGGACGTACCGACCGTCGAGGGTCGTTCCGACGAGCGACGCGGGCTCGAAGGCGGACGGGTCGGCAGCGGGCTGGGGCACCGGCCGGGATTCTAACCCGGCCGCGAGCGATCTCGGGCGTCGACGAGCCCCCTGGCCCGGGGACGGGCCGGCCCGTCACGCCGCGCGCCCCCGGGTGCCGAGCGCCTCTCCGAGGGTCCGCTCGAGCCGCGCCGCGACGTGCGGCCACAGGCCGGTCGCGAACACCCTCGCGCGCCCGCGGGCGCCCATCGCCCGGGCGCGAGCGGGATCCGCGAGGAGCCGCTCGAGCGCGCCGGCGAGGGCGACCGGATCGCCCGGCGGCACGAGGACGCCGGTCTCGCCGTCCCGGACGATCTCCGGGATCGCCTCGATCCGCGTGCCGACCGCCGACGGGGCCGAGGAAGGTGACCCGCGGCGGGATCCGCTCCGGCGGCGGCGCCCCGGCGACGATCAGCCGGGCACCCGGGAGCCGGCCGCGGAGGATCCGCAGCGCCTCGAGGAGCACGAAGCCGCCCTTGCGCGCGAAGTCGTACCCGACGAACACGATCGTCCGGCCGTCGTCCCGCCGCGGCGCCTTCTCGGGAAAGACGTTCGCGCCGGCGCCGACGACGTGGACGCGCGCGGGATCGACGCCGTAGTCGCGCACGAGCGACCGGGCCGCGTTCGCGCTGAACGTCGCGAGCGCACACGCGCCCCGGTAGACCGCCGCCTCGCGCTCGAACCAGCCGTGGCCGTACCGCACCGGCGCGGCGACCCCCGCGGCGGGCCAGCCCGGGCTCGCCTCCGCGAGGGCGCGGGTGTGGTCGAGGAGGAGCACGTACGGGTACGGCGCCGGATCACCGGGTCCGAACAGCGCGCCGTTCTGGAGGACGACGTCCGGTGCTGGCCGGAGCGCCCGGAGCGCCACCCCCGCGTCGCGGGCGTGCCGGTCGAACGCGTAGCTCGTGTTCCAGCGGTGGTAGAGGCCGCGCCGGCCGAAGCGCGCGCACGAAAGGGCGAGGTGGAGGAGGATGTCGGGGCGCGGGCGCGGGCGGCGCGTGACCGGATCCCGCGGCTCGAGCGCGCCCGTCGCGGCGACGAGCCGCACGTCGTGGCCGCGGTCGAGGAGCGCCCGCGCGACCGCGGACGTCACCCCGCTCTGCCAGCCGTAATGGACGTACGCGATCCCGAGCCGCCCCGTGGCCAAAGCTCCTCCCCCCGAGGGACAAGATGGGGCGCGGGCGGGTGTAGCGGAAGCCCTTTTGGAGCGGGGGAGCACTCACCCCGCAGCGCCTTCGGCCTGCGGGGCTCATGCACCCCCGAGCCCCCGCTCGCTCGAGATCCGTACCCGCGGCGAAGCCGCGCTCATCGTTGGGGGCCCCTGAGGGGCCGGGGCAGGCTCATCCGCCTGCCCCTTCGCTCGCCGCTCAGACGCCCGGCGGCCGCTCGCCGTGGCGCGCGGTGACGACGGTGTGAATGCCGCCGCGCACGGCGAAGTCGCCCGTGACCTCGAGCCAGCGCGGCTCGAGCGCCTTCGCGAGGTCGTCGCAGATCCGGTTCGTCACGGCCTCGTGGAACGTGCCCTCGTCGCGGAACGACCAGAGGTACAGCTTCAGGCTCTTCAGCTCGACGCACCGCGCCGCGGGGACGTAGCGGATCCGGATGGTCGCGAAGTCCGGCTGCCCGGTCATCGGGCACACGCAGGTGAACTCCGGGCACTCCATGGCGATCTCGAAGGGCCGGTCCGGCTTCGGGTTCGGGAACGTCTGGAGGTCTCGTGACGGCTTCGTCGGCATGATTTCCAAAGGGGGGGCTGTAAGGATGACAGCCTTCGGTACAAGCGGAGCGGCAAGCCCCTGTAACGCCGTCGCTGTCAGGAAGGCAAGCGGATTGCTAGTGGAGAGGAGGCGAAGACGCCACCCGGAGGGAACCGATGAAGACGACGCGCGGTCCGAAGCGGTCGAAGCGCAGCGCCCCACACCGTCTGGTCACCACGCTCGGCGAGCTCATCTCCGCCGCCTACGACACCGCGCCGGGCTTCGGCACCCAGCGGATCGAGCGGGCCCTGGCGCTCCTCACGAGGTCGCCGCTCGCGCGCCACATGTCGCCGCACGTCGAGTTCGTGCGCTAGGTCAGAACCGCGCGCCGCAGGCCGGGCAGCTCTCGGGACGCGCCGCGTCCCGGCGGCCGCCGCGCGGACCCGCCACCCGGCTGCGCCGCAGGCGCGCCCCGCACGCGGGGCACCGCACGACCGAGGTGGTCCACAGGAACAGCACGAAGAGCAGGCCCACCGCGGCGAGCGTCACGGCGCCGCGCAGCCCTCCGCCCGCCGTGTACGCGATCGCGCCGCCGCCGAGCGCGGAGGCGAGCGCCCACGGCAGGAG